>WFQS01000690.1 GCA_015486915.1 Desulfobacteraceae bacterium | reverse complement strand
TTGCCCTGTACCAGCGCAAACCCCACAAAAATCTTTCATCAAGGCCTTGCTACGCATGGTAGCGTAGCAAAGGTCATGATAAATTTACAGGAAACTTTAGTAAGATAATTAAAGCATGCCAAAAAAGGTGATGATAGAAGAATACCGGCATAGTTGACGACTTCACTAACTGTAAATTCAGGCAGAGTCTCTGCAACGATCCATTTACATTCCAATACCTGTCCAATACCTGTTGAACGAAGCCGCCACGTGGCAGAAAAAAACCGGAAATTTTTTAATTCAGTGTATACTCCTACCCCTGTATCTGTCCAACTTCACGGTCTGCTTATCTAACAGTCCTCAGGTTAGGACAGTTTCACCCAATTAAAGGGCAAATCACCAAATATTTACACAAGGAGTATACCATACAAAATCAGAAGTAAATTGATTTAACAAACTTTACAAAGAACATCAGAAAACTGGGTGCATAATTTGGATTAATGTGCTATTTAATTTCCTGGTCATGGCTATCCTCCATCTTTTATTTTGGTCAATAAAAAAATTATGATAGCTATGACCTTTTTCGAAAAATTGCAAGTGTTTCATGTTTTGTTGTGTCCGAAGGACATGGGGGTTTATAAGAAACTCCTGCAAAGTACTTTGAATTATTAGAGTTGGCTTCGCGTCTTCGACCCCATATCTGTCAGAATCTTTGATTCTTAGAGGCTGTCTGATAGTCTCCATACCGGCCTCATGGCCGTTAAAGGAAATGACCATGGATATTTTTCCGGGATATAATGTTGCAGATCTAATATTTAATAATGCCGGAACCATGGTTTTCCGTGTTGAAAAAAACGATACAAAAGAACAATTTATCCTGAAAACAACTGCATCTGACCACCCTTTGGTTAAGCAGAAGATAAGATACCGGCATGAATATGAAATCCTTAGAATTTTAAAATCATCGGGGCTGAAGTATATTGTCAGGGTGATGGAAATGGGAATCAGCAGGCACAGGCCATTTCTTATCATGGAGGATTTAAGGTGCAGTGATCTTGAAAGTATCAGAAAATCAGAGGGGAAGAATTCCTTTGATGTTGAAACAGTCCTGGATATAGGTATTAAAACAGTTTGTGGCCTTAAAGAGCTTTATAAAGCCCGTATCGTACACCAGGACATAAAACCGGGCAATATTTTATACAACAGGGATACGGGAATTCTGAAACTTGTGGATTTCAGTTCGGCAAGTGCTGTTTTCAGTGAAAATTCAAATACTGCAGATTCTGTGACTAATGCTGCCACCCTTGCCTATATGTCCCCTGAACAGTCAGGACGTATGAACAGAAGAATTGACTGGCGCACTGACTTTTATTCATTGGGCGTTACCCTTTATGAACTTTTAACGGGAGATCTGCCCTTTCAATATGAAGATCCCCTGGATATGGTTCACGCCCACATGGCGATGCTGCCCGAATCCCCCCATAAAATCAATAAAAACATTCCGGAAAATCTTTCAGCTGTAATTATGAAACTGATGAACAAAGACGCTGACAAAAGATATCAAAGCGCTAACGGAATTAAATATGACCTGGAGCAATGCCGGTCTTTTTTCGTGGAACACGCTGTATCTTCCATGAAATCCGCTGCATCCGGCGATTTTTTATCATCTTCCTTTAAACCAGGACAAAAAGATATTGCAGATATACCCGTTATTCCCCAGAAACTTTACGGCAGGGAAAAGGAAATTACGATTCTGAAAAAAGGGTTTAAAAAAACATGCCGGGGTGAAAGCAGAATGCTCCTTGTTAAAGGAGAACCCGGAATAGGAAAGTCCGCCCTTGTGAATGAAGTTAAAAGATCAATGGTGCAGGAAAGGGGATATTTTATTTCAGGAAAATTTGATAAATTAACGCAAAGGCCCTATGGCGCCCTGATTAATGCATTTGGAGAATTGATCCATCATATCCTTTCTGAAGATGAAAACCGGATTTTCACGTTGAAAAAAAAGCTCATTAATCTTCTTGGAGCCAACGGCGGGGTTATCGTTGATGTTATTCCCGATGTTCAATTGATCATTGGAAAACAAAAACCAGTATCAGAGAC
>WFQS01000689.1 GCA_015486915.1 Desulfobacteraceae bacterium | reverse complement strand
TGCACAAAATTTGTCCCAAAAGAAAATCAGGCGGATATTGTCATATCATTAATCGGCCGCAAGCCCCATGATCCACTTGTGATGTCTTTTCCAACAGAAAAGGGGAAAGAAACCGCAAAGGCACTTGGAATTGATCTGTCGGATAAAACTGACACCTCCCCTGTTGCCCCCTGCACTGCCGTTGAATCACTTTTCAAAGAAAGAGATGAAAATGAAAAAAAATTAAAGGAAAAAATTAAAACCGGTTTTGCAGAGACTGACGGTCTTGTCTCAATGTTTGACAGATGCATATCCTGCCATGCATGCTCATATGTGTGCCCCATATGCTATTGCAAAAACTGTTATTTTGATTCCCAGACCTTTGAGTATTTTTCGGAGAGTTATTTTATCAGGATGGGGGAGAAAGGTGCCTTAAGGCTTCCCGTGGACAGGACTTTGTTCCATGTTGGCAGATTAAGTCACATGGGTTTATCCTGCGTGGCCTGTGGTATGTGCGAAGATGCATGTCCCGTAAATATTCCCGTATCACAGATTTTCAAGACCATTGGATCTGAAGCCCAGGCTGTATTTGACTATATCCCGGGCAAAGACCTTGATGAGGCTCTTCCACTTCTCACATATTCAGAAAGTGAGCTGGAAACTTTTGAAGACTGATCTTCAAACATTTTGTTTTAGTGCCTTACCCCTGAATTCCTGCAATAAAAAACAAGAAATTGAGGCAGGCACATGGGTTGCGGGCATCGCTCGCTTTAGAATATTTAAAAATAATAAAAATGTAAATAGTCGATTTTTATTGTAAATATTATGTAATTATCTGAAAAAATTAATAGTTACAGATTACCAACGGGGAAAAATTATGACGGACAATGGTTATGAACCTAAAATTGTAGCATTTTTATGTAACTGGTGCACCTTTACTGCGGCAGATCTTGCAGGAACCAGCAGGATCAAATATCAGCCCAATATCAGAATCATAAAGGTTATGTGCTCAAGCCGTGTTGATCCTGTATTTATCTTAAAGGCTCTGCTTGACGGAGCCGACGGGGTGTTGATAGGCGGATGTGCACCCGGTGACTGCCACTATTCAAAGGGAAATTTTTATGCAAGAAGAAAAGTGGCCCTTGCCAAAACACTTGCGCAAAATATGGGTCTTGACGCAAACAGAATAAGACTCTCCTGGATACCGGCATCTGAGGGACAGAAATTTGCTGGCGTTGTGAACGAGTTCACTGAAAAGATAAAAAAAATCGGGGCAAATCCCGCAGGACAGGAGGTGTTTATATGACGGATAATACAACCTTAAAGGACAGGTTCTTTAAAAAATATCACGGAGAAGAGATACAGAAATGCATCCAGTGCGGAACCTGCAGCGGAAGCTGCCCCTTTGCACCTTATATGGATTTCGGGCCAAGACAGCTCTTTGCAATGGCAAGGGAGGGTGACATGGATGAGGTCCTCAATTCAAATACAATGTGGTTCTGTGTTTCCTGCTATAACTGCGTTGTAAAATGCCCCAGGGATATCTCCATTACCGATCATATGTATTCCCTGAAAAAAATGGCGGCAAAAGAGGGTGTCAAACCCCCTGCCATGTTGGATCTTTACCGTTCCTTTAATTCCCCGGTTGAAAAATACGGCAGACTCACCGATGCTGCTGCCATGGCTGAATTCGGACTGCGTCATCCGGTTGCTGCATTAAAAAATATGCCCCTTGGGGTAAAGCTTGTCCTTAAAAAACGCCTTGAAATCAAACCTCGTCCCCTTGACAATCTTTCAGGTTTTATAAAAGTCATGGAAAAGGCGGAAGAAATTGAAAATGCAGAAACAAAAAGGACAAAAGAAAAAATGGAGAACACGGAACAATGAAAAATATCAAAACAAATGCGGGGTTATGATTATGAGATACGGATTTTTCCCGGGATGCAGTTATAAAGGAGCTGCAGGATACAAAGAATCAACCGAAGCCGTATGCAGAGAACTCGGTATTGAGCTTGCTGAAATAAAAGACTGGAACTGCTGCGGAGCCACAAGCTACTGGAGTACTCAGGATCTCAAGTCATATGTCCTGCCGGCAAGGACAATGGCTCTTGCTGAAAAACAGGGATTCACTGAAATTGCAAACATCTGCAACGCCTGCTATTCAACCCTCAGAAAAGCCCTGACAAGACTTGATGAAGATGGAGAATTAAAGGAAAAGGTCAATCTGGCCCTTCACGGGGAAGGTCTTGAATATACGGGCAACCTTAAGATCAGGCATTTCATGGAGATCCTTGTAAATGATTTTGATGAAGATGAAATAAAAAAACACGTTAAAACAGACCTTGCCGAATTTGTTGTGGCCCCCTATTACGGATGCCAGCTTAACCGGCCCTGGGGTGATATTGATGATACGATCAATCCTGTTTTAATGGACAGGCTCATTAAGGCGCTTGGTGCAAAGCCATTGACAAATTATTCTGCAAAAACGGAATGCTGCGGTGCTGCACACATGGTGGCCCACAGTGACAGCTGCGTCGTGCTGAACAGGCGCATTGTCAAAGATGCCGTTGAAAAAGGGGCTGATACCATCTGTACCCTGTGTCCCCTATGCCAGTTCAACGTGGATGC
>WFQS01000688.1 GCA_015486915.1 Desulfobacteraceae bacterium | reverse complement strand
TTTTTGACCAGGAAAAATGCAGTGTGTGCGAGCTGTGTATTTTTACCTGCCCCACGAGGGCCATGGGACTTTATTCCAAAAACACTGACGAAATGATGGTGTGAAAAAAAATAAAAAAATTGCCGTTGCACTAAGCGGCGGAATCGATTCCCTTGTTGCAGCATATTTACTGAAAGAACAGGGTGCTGATCTTGTTGGAATTCATTTTCAAACGGGATATGAAAACAAAAAGACAGATCTTGCTGAAACAGGGGCCCGTCTCGGCATCGAAATCAGGCAGGTTAACCTTGCAGAAGATTTTGAAATTCACGTAATAAATTATTTCATAAAAACATATCTGACGGGAAAAACGCCAAATCCCTGTATTATCTGCAATAAAAAAATAAAATTTAACGCTCTTTACAAGGCGTGCAATGAGCTTGGTGCAAATTTTATTGCAACGGGACATTATGCTGGATTAAAAAAAGATGCCTCGGGGCATAATTGTCTTTTAAAGGCAGCGGATCTAAGCAAAGACCAATCATATTTTCTTGCAATGCTCAGCCGGGAGCAGCTTGACAGAAGTATTTTTCCCCTTGGTAATATGCATAAATCGGAAGTAAAGAAATTTGCAGATCTTAACGGTCTTATCCCTCCTGAAAAAAAAGAAAGCCAGGATATATGTTTCATAAAGCAGCATTCTTTTTCAGAGTTTATACTTAAAAAAAAGGGCATTAAACCGGTGCCGGGTAAAATAATCAGAACTGACGGTGAGGTTATAGGTACCCATAACGGCCTTCATGAATTCACCATCGGCCAGAGACGGGGGTTAAACTGCCCGGGTCCTGCACCTTATCATGTTAAAAAAATCGATATAAAAAACAACACACTTATTGTGGGATTTAAAGAAGAACTCTTTAAAAAAGAACTCTTTCTCGACAATGTCCACTTTACAGGCAACCCCATTACTTATTGCCGTAAAATTAAAACAAAAATAAGATACCGCCATAAGGAAGCAGACTCTGTGTTTATACCTGAAGACTCTGAAGACACGGAAATTACAAAAAAAAACAGGGCAAAAATAATTTTTAATGAGCCCCAGTACGCTGTAACCCCGGGACAGACAGCTGTCTTTTATGCCGGTGATCAAGTACTGGGATGTGGAACAATTCTATGATGAAAAACTTTTTTATCGCAACCCTTGGATGCAAGGTTAATCAATATGAATCCGACGGTATAGCAACAAAACTTGAATCAAACGGCTGGACAAGAACAACAAAAAGCAGTGACGCTGATATATGCATAATAAACACCTGTGCTGTGACATCAAAGGCTGCCATGCAGTCAAGGCAAACAATCAGAAGCATAATACGCGCAAACCCGGATGCAGAAATAATTGTTACGGGATGCCATGCCCAGACAGCACCGGAAGAAATAAAAAAAATCAAGGGGGTTCACTGCATCACAGGCCATAAAGACAAATTTAATATTGCCGAAGCTGTTCTTTTACAGGAACAAAAATTTAAGGACCTGACACAATTTAATTTACTGCCATTCCCCGAATCAAACCAATGCACCGATAACAGGTTCTATTCATTTTCTCCTGCTGTAACAGGCAATATGACAAGGGCCTATCTTAAAATCCAGGATGGCTGCAACGCATTCTGCACCTACTGCATTGTGCCCTATGCAAGGGGAAGAAGCTGCAGCATGCCTGAAAATGATGTTATGGAGCACCTTGAAAATTTAAGGGAACAGGGTTACACCGAGGCTGTTATCACAGGAATTCATGCAGGTATGTATGGACTTGATTTTAAAAAAAAATCATCTCTTTTCCGGCTTCTTAAAAAAATAGATAAATTAAAGCCCATACACAGGATCAGATTAAGTTCCATTGAACCTAAGGAATTAACAGATGATATTATTGAACTTGCAGCAGGAACTTCCACGATATGTGATCATTTTCATATTCCCCTTCAAAGCGGAGATGATGAAATTCTTAAAAGGATGAAAAGGCCCTATAACACCGACTTTTTCAGAAAGCTCATCCTTAAAATTCACGCATTAATGCCATATGCTGCAATTGGCGTTGATATCCTCCAGGGATTTCCCGGTGAATCGGAAAGAGCTTTTAAAAATACATATGATCTTATCAATGAGCTTCCTGTATCATATCTCCATGTTTTCCCATTTTCTCCGCGTAAAGGCACTCCTGCATTTAATTATCCCGACAAGGTAAAGCCTGAAATTCTTAAATACAGATGTTCTGTCATGCGGGAACTTGGAAAAGAAAAAAAAATGCAGTTTATAGAAAACAATATCGGAAGAAAAATTGAGTCAATCATCCAGAACAAAAGAGACAGAGAAACGGGCATGTTAAAAGCTGTCACATCAAATTATCTGACGGTTCTTGTTGCGGGCGAAGATCAACTTAAAAGAAAAATTGTTGAAATCATCCTGAAACGTCCGGAATCGGATAACCAGTGCCTGAAATCGAATAATATTATTACAGGTAAAATGTGGAAAAAATTTTAAGTGTTTTCAGTTACGAATTTTCATTAATGTCCACCTCATCTATCTGCCGGAGCTGTAAAAATTTCTGTGCATAGGTTTTATATATACCGCTTTTGAGAAATAATTCAAAGACATCATCGTCAATATCCCCATCGTTGCGCATAAAACTCATGATACGGCAGGCTTCTGATAGAGTTTTGGGTTTTTTGCAGGGACGGTCTGAAGCGGTTAAGGCTTCAAAAATATCTGCAACTGCGAGAATCCGCGCCTGGATAGAAAGATCTTCTTTGCACAAGGCAGGGTATACAATCATTATAAGTTTTCATGGAACTCCTTATTTTTTGGGGAGGAGGAATCGGCACAGGACAGGCGCACAATCCAGGCCACGATGAATGCTCCTATAAAGCTGGCCAGCACAAACAATGTCGCAAAGTATCCCCCCCAGTATATCACCAATACCGGTAGAAGAACCGGCTTTATCGAACGGTTACCGATAAAATTGGCAATATTGAATTGAGAAGCGCCGTTGTCCTTCAATTTTTTAAGCAATGGATACCAGGCATAAACAGGCCCCATTGATAAAATACCTGCCAGAGAAGAAAGGAAGATACCTTTTATACTGGCACTTTGGCCTAAAAATCGCGTTACCATTGCCGGAGATAAAAAACGGTTAAGCACCACCATCATGATAAGAGCCAGACAAATGGGCAAGGCAAGCTGCCAAACCATGAAACCACTCTTATGCAATGCGTGATCCGTTCTCCCAGGTGCAAACACCATTCCAATTCCGTATAAACAGATAACTCCCAAAGGAAATAGCCATGGCCGTGCCAGGGTTACAAAACGCATGAACATCGAAACATCATTTTTATGGTTCATCAGTTCCCCCCTGCAAACCATGCAACCACAAAAGACATCGCTACAGCCACGGCAAATCCGGCAATGTTCCGTATCAGTGCAAACCGTATCCCCAGGGCCTTGGCCTCAGCGGGCAGCTGAATCAACCCGACATTGACCCATGCCAGCATCAATGCAGTGACTCCGGATAGTCCCACACCAATATTCAAAAGATTCTTGCCTATTACATAACTGTTGACAGGGTTTCCAGCCAGAATACTTCCCAGGAAAGCACCCCAGAATGAATCCTGCAATGCAGTGCCGGGGAAAAAAGAAACCAGCGCCTGCCGGGATACAAATCCTTGGAATAATCCCAGCAACAGGATCACA
This sequence comes from Desulfobacteraceae bacterium, assembly GCA_015486915.1. The sequence continues at coordinate 1,178 of WFQS01000688.1, read as the reverse complement.
CCAATGAGCATGGGAAGAAAGGAGTAGAACTGGCGAAGCCCCATGCCCATAGCCGTAACCCATTGATTCTTTAATGTGGATTTCCCAGGGTATGATTCATTTTTCACTGGACTGGAGTGTAAAGATCTTGAATCAGTGTAGTTTTTGACAACCTCTAACACTGAACCGGAAACCTGATCAACAACCTCAATGCCATGTTTTGCCCATATATCTGCAATATAAGGAGAGATATAACCAACAAGAATAACCTGAGCGCCCTTTTCAACGATCATTGCAACAGCCCGTACACCCGCCCCGGACCTCGATAAGTTCGACGGTCCTTTCAACACCTCAAAAGACATATCATCGGTTTCGATTACAAGCAGATGGGCAGCTGTACCCAGTTTGTTTTCCACCATTCCGTCCAGGTTCGGTTCAGTGCTTGGAATTCCTATTTTCATGCGACCTTCTGGTTTTTAATTTATTGCCTTTGCTTGATTGTATTTGCTTGTTTACATTTTTAGTCATATGTTAGCATTTTTTTCATCACAATCACTAATTATAAATAAACCTGGCCCTGGGCAGCAATACTGATTCCACCCGTTATTGTTAAGCGTAATTTTTTCTATCCCCTAAAATTCTTTGAAAACTCTTGCCAACGATTTTCCCGGAGCCTGGATATCCAGATCTAAAAAATAACCGAACGGCGTTTGTGTAGTATTATAGCCTGAATTATTCAATCTTTTTTCTGCTCGATTAAACATCTTTTTTGTTATCTCTTCATCTGCTTTGCTCAAAGACAAATGAGCAAAAGAGTGTAAAACGATGAGGTTTGTCTCATTTTTTTTAGCTGCCCATTTCAAATTTTTTATCATTTTAGTTTCAATTTTTGAAATGTCATCTTCATCCTTTTGCTCCACTTGAATAAAACCTACAAGTGCATTTTTTACCTGTTTACTTTCGTCGTATATCTCAACAGCTTCCAAATTTTTAATACTGGTTTTATAAAAAAATTTATCAGCATAAATCATCAGCAGTTTCACTTTAACTCCTCTATTAATAATAAATCGGTATGAATTCATTTGCGAACATCTATAATTCCTCCTGAATTTTAATAAATGCCTCTGCATTGGAAACAGCAGCATTGACTTTAAGCCTGTTGCAAATAATGGCTGGGTTTAAAAGGAGTGCTTCAATGT
>WFQS01000687.1 GCA_015486915.1 Desulfobacteraceae bacterium | reverse complement strand
GCAGGGGCCATTGATCATACCCAGACAGCCCTTACAAGGGATATAAAGGTAGGCTCTGTAATTCTTGCAACGGGAAGCAAAACCTATGATCCGTCTGAACTTGATGATGCCTATATGTACAAGAGATCTGCCAATGTAATGACAAGCATTGAATTTGAGCGAATCTTAAGTGCGGGCGGTCCTACCATGGGTCACCTTACAAGGCCTTCTGACGGAAAAGAACCTGAAAAAATAGCCTGGTTACAGTGCATAGGCTCAAGGGATACAAACAGGTGCGGAAACGGATACTGTTCTTCCGTGTGCTGCATGTATGCCATAAAAGATGCCATGATTGCAAAGGAACATTCCGAAAAAGATCTTGACTGTGTAATATTCAACATGGATATCCGTTCCTTTGGCAAGGATTATGAAAAATATTATAACAGGGCAAAAACAGAAGATAATGTAAGATTCATAAAATCAAGGATTCATTCTGTTGTTGAAAACAGGGAGACCGGTGATCTTATTTTAAATTATGTCAGTGAAAAAGGCATACTGGAACAGGAAGAGTTTGACATGGTCATACTTTCCGTGGGCCTTGAGATCCCCAAATCCACCATTGATCTTGCAAAGCGAATAGGCGTTGGACTTAACAAATACAATTTTGCTGAGACATCATGCTTTTCTCCCCTTGAAACCACAAGACCCGGTGTATTTGTTTCAGGTGTTTTCCAGTCTCCAAAGGATATCCCGACTTCGGTAACCGAGGCTAGCGGTGCTGCATGTGTCGCTGGCATGGCACTTGCCGATGCAAGGAACACCTGTACAAAAAGCCTTGAAATGCCCGATGAAATTGATATTGAAGGGGATGCCCCGAGAATAGGGGTTTTTGTCTGTAAATGCGGAATTAATATAGCCGGAACCGTTGATGTGGATTCCGTGGTTGAATATACAAAAAAACTTCCCGATGTGGTTTATACAGGCCTTAATCTTTTTACCTGTTCACAGGACACCCAGGAGATAATCAAGGAAAAGATAAAAGAGCATAAATTAAACAGGGTGGTTGTGGCTTCATGCACGCCAAAGACCCATGAGGATATTTTCATGGATACCCTTGAAAAATGCGGTCTTAACAAATATCTTTTTGAAATGGCAAATATCAGGAACCAGGATTCCTGGATGCATTTCAAAGAGCCTGACAAAGCCACAATAAAAGCCAAAGATCTTGTGAAAATGGCAGTTGCAAGGGTTGGTACCCTGCATGCGCTGCATGAAAAAATTATTCCCATAACAAAGCGGGGACTTGTTATCGGCGGCGGTATTGCAGGTATGAACGCTGCAAAGGGGCTTGCCGAACAGGGCTTTGAGGTTGTTCTGGTGGAAAAAGAGGCAAGACTTGGCGGGCTTGGAAATGATCTTTACAAAACAATAGAAGGTCAGGACATCAGAGAATATGTTGAAAATCTTGTTGAAGAAATAGAAGCCCATGAAAAAATACAGGTTTTAAAGCAGTCGCTCATCGTTGGATTTTCAGGTTACAAGGGAAATTTCAAAACGGAAATCCTTGTTGGTCCCGGAATGTATGAAAGAAAAGTTGATCACGGTGTCATGATCGTTGCAACGGGGGCAAATGAGTATCGGCCAAAAGAATATCTTTACAATGAAAGTGACAGAGTTTTAACCCAGATGGAGCTTACAGCTTTTCTTGAAACAAAAGGGGCAGAAGATCTCAACCAGGTTGTGATGATCCAGTGTGTCGGTTCAAGGAACGAGATCAATCCCAACTGCTCAAGGATATGCTGCCAGGCTGCCGTGAAAAACGCCCTTCACATAAAGGAAAAGAAACCCGATGCAGATGTGTTTATCCTGTACAGGGATATGAGGATGTACTCCTTTCTTGAGGATTACTATACGGAAGCAAGGAACAAAGGCGTTCTTTTCTTCAGGTATGATCCTGATAATCCACCAGAAGTTGAAAAATCGGGCGATAAGCTTGTCGTGGAATTTACAGATCATGTTCTTGGTCAAAGGCTGTGTGTTGATGCCGATCTTGTGGCGTTGAGTGCAGGCATGGAAGCCGCCGATACAAAGGAGCTTGCATCAATCATCAAAATGACAAGAAACCGTGAAGGATATTTTGTTGAGGCCCATGTAAAATTAAGGCCCGTTGATGCCGCTACGGAGGGTATATTCATCTGCGGTACGGCCCATGGACCAAAGCTTATTTCAGAGACCATTGCCCAGTCCTATGCAGCAGCTTCAAGGGCGAT
>WFQS01000686.1 GCA_015486915.1 Desulfobacteraceae bacterium | reverse complement strand
TCTTATGACTGGTATTGAGAAAATCTTCCTTCATGGATTTTATCAATGCCCTTTTCCGCTTGTTGGAGGCTGCCAAAGACAGGTGTGCAAAACTTTCTTCGGGCATTTTCTGAATTTGAAGCCAACCTTTTGAAACCGCACCTTCAACCAGTTCATTCCCTTTTTCAGAACGTATGACAAGGGTGTTCCACCCGGGTTGTCCTTCAAGCGCTCCCACTGAAACGTCGGCCCACTCCGAGGTCATATCCAGACATACAAGGCATCCTTCCGGGATCAATGGCCGAATTTCATCTAAAGGGATTTCCACGGGGCCGTTATCGGTTTCAAGTACAAAGATTTCGGCAGGCGGCGGAGGTATATCCATCTTTCTGATCCCGGTAATATCCAATCGTTGAGAAAGCATTGATATGAGTTTTCGTGTATCAAGTGCCCAGGTGCAGAAAAGTCCGATCACAAGTGCAACAGGATCGATGAAATCAGGCCTGTCCAGCGGATTCGAGCGTATCTCGGCAATGGCAGTCACCTGGCAGGGTGTTCCAACAACCCCCATACGGCTGTAACCTTCACGTGCGCCACGGTTAACGGCAGCAACCGTAGGGGCGGCCATATACTTGGAACCGGCGCATTCCATCACCTCGCTGAAGCTTTTTACTATGCGCGGGACAGGAACAAGTCCCTTTCTGTCCGTGAGTACTGCAGAGTCAATAATACCGCTATCTAAAGCAAATGCCGTTATTGCAGAGACGACTCCTCCCCCCTGGAATGCGCCTTTTAACACCTTATCACCCGCCTTTGCGGCAAACACTTCCCGGAAGTACCCAAGCGGGCTGCCGTCATAGGGCCTGCCCCGGACCATCCCGGAAAGCATGTCAAAATCCACCTCCGCCTTGGGACAATGGGCATAACAACGGCCCTGTTCAAGATCACATGGGAAAATCATAGCTGTCCTACCCCTGTACGTCTTGAAATAGGGGCACAGGTCCACACATGCCCCGCATGCAATACAGAGATTCCTCTCATGGACATCTTTCAAAAGTTCATTGGGTCCATAGATCTGCATCTTACCCTCCCTGTCTCCTTTTGACTTTTAAATAAAACTGAACGCTTACAGTTCGCGAATTGATTGTGAACGATTACCAAAAAATGAAACTCTTACAACCGCCATAAGGCGGATCTGGACTTGCCCAGCCGCCTCATAACAAATTTAGAAATAAGCGTAATATTCTACGCTCTATTTCTTATAAACGGCCATGAGGCAGATCCGGATTGGCCCGGATTGGCCTCAAAGAATCAAATATTCTGACAAAAAATGAGCCGAAGGCGCGTAGCCAATAAACGTAATAGTTTACGTTCTATAATTTATCCTCAATGAAGAAATAAATCCGGCAGTACAAGTGAAATCCATGGGACATAGGTTACAATCAGCAGGCATGCAATCATGATGGCAAGGAAGGGCAGTACCCCTTTTGCTATATTGACAAGGGGTTCACCTGTTATGCCTGAGGCTACAAAAAGGTTAAGTCCGAATGGAGGCGTCAGCATCCCCATCTCGATATTCAGCACCATGACAACTCCGAAATGCACCAGGTTGATTCCATAGCGGTCAAGGGTTTCAAGAAATAAAGGGGCAAGTATGAGCATGGCACTGACATCATCCATGAAACAGCCCACGACAAAAAATAAAATATTGACAGTGAGAAGAAACATCCAGGCATTGTGAATATGAAATATGATTATGTCTGCAAGCTGCTGGGGAATCTGCTCTGCTGTAAGTAGCCAGATAAAGGTCATGGCACAGGATAAAATAAATAAAAGACAGGCTGACAGCACTGCAGAATCCTGGCATATGGTTGTGATATCCTTTATTTTAAATTCTTTATGAATAAAAATTTCAACAAACAGTGCATATACTACGCAGACGGCAGCAGCTTCTGTTGGCGTGAAAATGCCGGTATAGATGCCTCCAAGAACAATAAAGGGCAGGATAAGGGCCCATATGCCTTCTCGTGCGGTTCTTATGATTTCAGAAAAGGAAAAGCAAGCCTCACTTTTCCAATTATTTTTTTTCGCGATCGTCCATGTATATGCCATAAGGGCAAGGCCGATCATAAGACCTGGAAGTATGCCCGCCATGAACATTTTTGCCACTGAAACATTCATGACAAGACAGTATAAAATCATTGGAATGGAGGGCGGGATTATAATGCCTAAAGAGCCTGATACGGTGATTACCCCAAGGGAGAAATTTTTGCCATATCCGGATTCAATCAAGGCTGGAATCATGATGGAGCCTATTGCCACAACCGTTGCAGGAGATGAGCCTGAAATGGCTGCAAAGAAAATACATCCCACAATGCCGGCCATGGCAAGTCCGCCCGGAAACCAGCCCACCAGGGCATTTACAAAGGCAATAAGGCGTTTTGCAATGCCTCCCCTTGCCATTATCGAACCTGCAAGGATAAAAAAAGGTATGGCAAGGAGTATAAATTTATCAAGGGCATTGAACAATTGCTGTGTAATTATGTACAACGGTGTCCCTGTAAAGAAGATCAGGGAAATGGTTGTGGCAATACCGAGTATGATCGCAATGGGAACGCCCAGGATCAGCAGCAGAGCGAAACATATGCATATAACGGTAATCAAGTCAGTCTACCCTTTGCATTGCCGTTGCTGCTGTGTCCAATATCTTTAAGTGACTCCCATGCCTTGAAAATGAATCGTAATCCCATGGTCATGGAAAAAACAGGTATAGGCAGGTATGCAATATACATGGGAATCTGCAGGGTAGGAGACGTGGTGCCATATCCGTGCATGCGAAAAATAATCTTCCAGGAAAACCATACAACCACTGCCAGAAAACCTGCTGACAGGAGATTGGCAAGGGCTTTGACAATCTCCTGAAAAGGAGTCTTCATGTGGGTGACTACAAGATCCATGGCAAAATGATTGCCGGTTCTAACCCCTGCTGAAGCTCCCATAAAGGTTATGAACACACCTGTATACCTTCCCAGTTCCTCAAACCATGTAAAACTGTAATTAAACAGGTACCTTGAAAAAACCTGGACAAATCCTATGCCTGCCAGGATAAGAATTGTCCAGACCAGGATAAAATTTTCAGTTTTATTTATGATGTTTTTTGATTTTTGCCAGCATGAAATCAAATAGATCGTCTCCAATTTTTTTACGGTATTTTTTCCACACAGGTGTCATGGCTTTTCTGAAAGTATCTCGCTCGGCGACTGTCAGTTTTACTATCTCTATCCCGTGCTTTGCCGCATAATTTGCAATGGAGATATGGGATTTTGGCAGTGATTTACGCAGTTGCGCATTAACTTTTCTATTTGTGTCGATTGCAATTTTTGCAGCCTGCCTGAAAATTTTCTTTTCGTTTTTTGAAAGTGAGTCCCAATAGTCCCGGTTCACTATAGTTACAAGTTCGGTCAGGCAATGCTGGGTTGTGGTGGCATATTTAGTGACTTCGAGGAATTTCATGAGAATCGAGGTTAGAAGAGAATTTTCCTGAGCATCAATCACGCCGGTCTGGAGTGCATTATAGGTCTCAGGAAACGGGATCGCAACCGGGGAAGCTCCAAGCTGCCTGAAGGTATCCAGGTATACCGGGGAGTTCATAACCCTGACCTTGAGACCTTTTATGTCAGCAGGAATGTGGACAGGATGTTTGTTGTTTGTAAAATCCCTGAATCCATTTTCCATCCATCCAATGGCAATAAAACCCTTGGAAGGAAAATAGGAAAAGAGTTTTTCCTGAACTTCAGGATCGTCAAGGGTTGCATATGCAGTTTTCCTGTCCGGGAAAATAAAGGGCATGTCAAGGATCGCAGCCTGGGGAACAAAATTTTGCAGGACTGCTGTTGTAATGGTTGCAATCTGGAGAGTTCCTGACTGAACCTGTTCTGCCATGGAGCGTTCGCCGCCAAGCTGACCGGAAGGGAAAGTTGCAATATTGATTTTTCCATTTGTCTTTTCTTTTACGTAGGCGGCAAAGGCGTCAACTCCTTTGGCCACGCCATGGAAAGGCGGAGCTACATGGGCAAATTTAACCTTGATATTTCCTGCGGTGCAGGGATTGTTAAAACCCGGGCCAAAAAGAAAGGTAAGGATGATGGCAAGGATGAACACCAAGGATCTTGAAAATTTTTTTTGCATTTGAAACCTCCTTTTTTTTATATCTTGTGTGAAAAAACATTTTTTTGTGAAGCCACTGACAATAAATATCAGGAAAACTGCATTTAGGGTGCAACACAAAAAAGTTACATTCAAACAATGCATTTTTAGCAACCTGCATATTGTGCAACATGTTTTATTCCAACACAATATATAGACGTAATCATTCCGAAAAATGAGGTTTCAGAGAGGTGTTAACAGTTTGCAACTTTTTGGTGTTGCACCTCCACATTTAAAATACAATTCCAGCCCAGCATAAAATCAGAACCCTGATAACAAGGCAATAGTTCAATTGTTTACTGTTTGTCAACTTTTTTATTTAAAACTCCTGCAAAGTACCTTTAATTCAAATGAAAATTCAAAAACTTACGAGATGAACCCTCACATCATCATTAACTGCAAATACTTGATATTATTTCAATTATTCAGGCAGTTTTCCTTTTAATAAATACCCGAGCCCGGCAAACGGGTTGGCCCCGCCGCGACTTTTTGATGAAATATCCGGCATATTCTGGGCAAGGGCATCGGCAACCTGATCTCTTGAGTGTTCATTGTCGTGGCAATAAATACATAAAAGCTCCCAGTTGCTGCCATCGGCTGGATTGTTATCATGATTGTGGTCTTTATGGTGAACAGTTAATTCACGCAGGCGTTTTCCTTCGAATTCACGCCCGCAATGGCCGCATATCCAAGGGTAAAGCTTTAGTGCTTTTTCCCGGTAAGTATTTTCCCGGTCTTTTTTCAGGCGAAGTGCTTCTATGACATTCAGATGGGTATTGTTTCCGCTTTTTAAAGACATATTTATTCTCTCTGAAGTTTTTATGTGTAATTTTATTATAGAGCGAACAATATAAGATTTCGTTAAGACAAATAAATTTAGTGTCGTGGTTCCTTGTGAGCCCTGAGTTCGCCCTGGGGCTTAAAATAATTTGTAAAAAATTCGGGTATTTTAGTTTTAAATTCCATTTCTTCATTATTAAAGGGGTGCTTAAACTTGATCGATAATGCATGCAGCGCCAAACGCCCCCTCTCGTTCTTACTATATTTCAAATCACCGACAATGGGATGCCCATGCTCGGAAAAGTGAACACGAATTTGATTTTTTTTGCCTGTTAAAAGACCAATCTCCAATAAACTATAGTTTTGAGACTCATTTTTAACCGTATATTCTGTCCTGGCAAACTTACCTTCTTTTGGATTCTCAACAGAGTGCATGATGTAATCTTCTCCTTCAGCAAGATAAGACTCAATGATCCCATTTTTTTTGGTTAAGTTGCCATGGACGATAGCCAGATATTTTTTTTCTACATCGTGCCACTGACTTGCAAATTTTTCACGAATCTTGAAACTTTTAGCAAAGACCAATACTCCGGAAGTCTCACGATCCAGACGATGTACGACAAATAGGGTGGCTTTTGCCTTTGAATTGCCTTTTTTGACGTAATTTGAAAGCAAATGATGAGCCGTTTTCTTTTTTTCGTAATTCGCTTTAACACTCAAAAGACCTGAACTCTTATCAATGACAATGATGTCTCTATCTTCATACAGAATACTGATGCCATCAGGCACATACTTAGATCTTATTTTTATTTTTGATTTAATCACAATTGTTTCCAAATAAATGTTCCATAACAGGGTCCCCAACACGAGGAGTATGTTCGATGATGAATATCTCTTTTGACCACCAATAGCAAATGAAATGAATATCTTCCTTTAAAATAAGGATCGGAGATGAAATAAGTTGAACAGAAATAGCGCAGAATTCTTACCCCATGTACAAGGCGCATTAAAGGTTGCATACTCAACGTATTCGGCCTTTGATGCAACGAAGTAGATGGGCCGGAAGACAAGCAATCTCGTTCAAGTTATAAAATTTTCGATCCTAAGATAC
>WFQS01000685.1 GCA_015486915.1 Desulfobacteraceae bacterium | reverse complement strand
GGTAATTGAACAGTTGTAGCAGGTGTCTTTTTTCACCTCTATGGTCTCTGAATTTTCCCCGGCAATTTTAGAATAATTCCGTAATGCTTCTCCATCAATACTGTCAACATCTTCTAACCGGTGGCTTGTATCAATCATATTATTGTGGATCAGCTGATCAAAGTTATTAACCATACCTGCCAATCCAAGAGATCCCATAGACGCAAGAGTGCCGTAATGCTGCTCTTTCCTGGTAAATTTTCCTACATCCAGTTTTACTTTTGCCTTATATACCGAACCGCTCTTGTTTTTTATATCCAAATCGGCTGTATCAAAGACTTTTACCGTACTTGATTTATCCGGCGCAACTGCAACGGCAATTAAATTTTTTGATCCGAAAACTGCTCCCGCACCGCCTCTACCGAAGGTACGCCCTTTGTCACTCATTACATTCGCAAAAAGGGACAACTTTCTTCCGGCTTCGCCAATACTGAGAACCTGCATTTTATTATCCGGCCTGTCCTTAAAGTGACTCTGTATCTCCTCAGAACTCAAATTTGTTAATTCTGATGCATCAACTATTTCCACTGAATTACTTCTAATTCAGGCTGTCCGGCAACCTCCCAAAAAATTAATTGACTAATACCTCCAGATAAGATAAAATTTAATTGACTGGTTTTCTGGGGAGGGGAGTATGTCAGCAACACAAGCAGAGCGAAGAAGTAATATCGAGCATGAACTCTTTGAGATAACAGATGAAATCAAAGAAGCAATGAAGAGGGCACGTATTGATAATAAAAATAGATATCCAGACATAGAAGGCAAAAGACAAACTGAAGAGAAAAATAACTTTAGGGAGTACGATCAAACACAATCATTTTTTATAACAGTTACAAAAGATAAATTTCTTGATGCCGGTCATCCTGCGGCTATTATTGATACAATTATAGAGCGTTTGGATCTCGAAAAGCTGTACAATTATTATTCAAGTGAAGGTAACCAGCCATATCATCCTAAAATGATGCTGAAGATTCTATTCTACGGCTACTATACAGGAATAATGAGTTGTAGAACGATATGGGATTCTGTAATTAACCGATCGGATTTCATGTATTTAGCTGCAGGGCAGGTTCCTAATTTCAGAACCATTAACGATTACAGATTAAGGCATTTAAAAGATCTGCCTGGATTATTCACGCAGATTGTACTTTTATGCAAAGAACTCGATATGCTGGATTTTGAGCATATGGCCATAGATGGGCAAAAGATTCAGGCAAACGCAAACTATAAAAACAGCAAAAACCTGAAAGGAATCAAAAAAGAATATGACAAAATACAAGAAGGCCTGAAAAAACTTCTGGAAAAAGAAGTTACTGAATACTTCACTGTCGATATCAAAGAGAAAAGAGTTACAACACTTTCAAAGAAACTAGACAAGCTTGAATCATTCCAAAGAGTATTGGAAGAATTGAATGACGAGGAAAGAAGGATCAATATGGTTGATCCTGATGCACCAATCATGGCTCATAAAGATGGCCAAAAGTTACCGAGTTATTCCCACCAAACAGGGAGAGATGGGAAATGTGGTGTGGTGACAGCAGTACAATCAACCCAAAACAATGATTTACCGGAAGATCTCTTGTCGATAGTGGATCAATCTATAGAAAATACTGGGGAGAAACACGCAAAGATAATAGGTGACTGCGGGTTCTGTGATTATGATATCCTGCAAAAAGTGGAAGATGAAAGAGAAGAAGATTTTTATGTACCGGACAGACGGTTTTCGGCATCACAAAAAGAAGGGAAAGGTAAATTCTCAATCGATAAATTTGAGAAAGATGGAGATGGAGGATACATGTGTCCAGCAGGGAATCCGATGGAATATCAACGGACACTCACTTTTGATGATGGCCATACAGTAGATTTGTATCAAGGTACAGCTTGTGCTGATTGTCCTTTAAAGAAACGATGTACAAATGGGAAAAAACGGAATATTAATATAGATAGTAGAATACCCTATCGTGATATTATGAGAGATAAACTTAAATCAGAAGAAGGTCGAGAAGTTTACATGAAAAGGCAGGGTCTTATTGAGCCAGTTCATGGGGACGATCAGAAAAATAAAGGATGGATACAACACCATCTACGGGGGTTTGAAAAAGCTTCTGCTGAGTTTGTGCTCATGAGAATTGCTACAAATCTGGCCTTGATGGTTAAGCATAGAGAAAAAGAGATTCTTGCATGGGCTGGTGCATGAGGATGAGAGATAAACAGGTTATTATTGCGGTGGCTAATAAAAATTACATGGGAAGGCTGTATGTTCAGTGGCAATTGACGATGTTATATTTCAAATAGCTTTCATATTATTGAGTATTTCGGGCTGCTGTTTTTTTTAAAGAGGCTGCCGGACAGCCTGAATTATTCAAAAAAAGTGATTAAAATCCTGCGGCAGAATGGATGCCGTTTTGAAAGACACGGGAAAGGGGATCATGATATTTGGTATAGTCCGGTTTCTGGTATGTATTTCCCGATAGATTGAAAAATTAAGTCCCGGCATACAGCAAATGCGATACTTAAGCAAGCGGGGTTGGGAAAAAGATTTTAACCGATAAATTATCGTCTACAACAAGGAAACTTCATCAAGTACTTTCCAGTAGAAGC
>WFQS01000684.1 GCA_015486915.1 Desulfobacteraceae bacterium | reverse complement strand
TTTTTTTATCGCTGTTTACTGTGCAATGCCAATCAGCTGCCGTACATGAGATTCGGGAGAAAAAGAGATATCTCAGGGATATATGTAATAAGCATTAAACCAAATAAAAGCGCAAAAAACCAGGGTAAAGATGCTTTTATCACGCCCTGGATATCCATACCTGATATACCGCTTGCAACAAAAAGGTTCAAGCCCACAGGCGGAGTGAGCATACCGATTTCCATGTTAACCGTGATAATTATACCCAGGTGGATGGGGTCGATCCCGAGTTTCATGGCACCGGGGAAGAGCAGAGGAGCAAGAATCATGATCAAACTGGATGGTTCCATGAAATTACCCGCGGCAAGGAGCAGGATATTTAAAAAGATTAAAAAAACAATTTTATTAAAATGCATATCCACAATCCACTGCGCCAGGGACTGGGGGATCTGCTGGATTGTCAGAAGATAGGCAAACACCATTGCATTGGCAATAATAAACATGATCATTGCAGCAGTGCCTGCAGAGGATTTAACAACATCAGGTATGTCAGTCCACTTAAGATCCTTATAGATAAATTTGACAACAAAAAAACCATAAACCGCAGAAACCGCTGCAGCCTCCGTGGGGGTAAAGATCCCGCCGTAAATACCTCCTATGACGATCACGATGACAAACAATCCCCAGGATGCATCTTTAAATGAAGTCCATACTTCGTGTCTGTCAGCCATTTTTTCAATTTTGCGGCCGTTTTTAACTGCTGAAAAATATGTTACCGCCATAAGCATCAACCCTAAGAGAGCTCCCGGAACCACACCGGCCATGAATAACTTTCCAATGGACTGATCAACGGTAATTCCATACACAATAAGAACGATGGAAGGCGGAATCAGAATCCCAAGGGAACCTGCGCATACGATTGAACCCACTGAAAATTTACTGGAATAGCCGTCTTCTTCTATGGCTCCGATCATAATGCCGCCAATGGCTGCAACAGTAGCAGGAGATGATCCGCTCACCGCAGCAAAAATAATACAGGCAAATATGGCAGACATGGGAAGCCCGCCAGGCAGATGCCCCACAATGGCCCTTGCAAACCTTATAATTCGTTTTGCAGCCCCTCCCTTGGAAAGAAAATTTCCTGCAAGTATAAAAAGCGGGATTGCCATCAGGGCAAATTTATCAAGGGAGGTAAACATTTTCTGGGCAATAATCAGTGTTGGCTGGTCAGTGAAGCTCAGCAGGGTAATGGTTGTTGCAAGCCCAAGGGACACTGCAATTGGAACTCCCATTAAAAGCAGGAGAAAAAGCAAGCCAAATAATACAAAAGTTCCCATCAGATATCCTCCTGCATAATCATTTCATAGTTGAAAATATCAGATGGCGTTTTTATCGCCTTAATGAGCTTTAGAAGTATCTGGTAATCTGCAATGAACATTGTGATGGGTACACACAGGTATATGATCCAGAAAGGCAGACCTAAATCAACGGACACCTGTTCCATTTCATAACTGAAAACAATAAAATTATACCCCCAGTACATCACTGCCGTCAGATAAATGAGTATGATGATCAGGGTGATGATTAAAACAATCTTTGCAAGCTTTGGCTTTAAGATCTGTATTATTGCGTTGACCCCGATGTGCATCCCCACCTTAAACCCATAAGCCGCCCCGAAAAGAGCTGACCATATGAACAGATACGAGGTAAGCTCTCCGGCCCAGGTCATGGAATAGTTAAAACAATACCGCATCACAACGTTCACAAAAGCAACAAGCGTTGCCATTATCATGGTGATCATCATAACAACGGTACTGAAATAATTAATAAAATTATCAATTTTTTTAAACATGGTATTTTCTCCAAAGTCAAAGGCAGACATTGGGAAGATGTTTATCCCTAATGTCAAAGGGTGTTAAATCGATCAATTTAATTTTAGATTAATTTTTGAACGGAAATTAGCACCCTTTTTATTGTAGAATTTTATTCCTCCATGGCCTTGGTAATAAGATCTTTACCAACTACTTTGTAAAACTTCGGATAGATCGTCATCATTTTATTTTTCCATACCTGTTTTTCTTCAGGTGTTAAAA
>WFQS01000683.1 GCA_015486915.1 Desulfobacteraceae bacterium | reverse complement strand
GTTTACAAGAAAGAGCTCATTTTTTACAAAGTCACAAATATTTTTTCCATGTTCGTCAAAATCTCTGTTTTTTTGAGGCACTGTAACGCAGTTCAGATCCGCCTCATGGTGGTTATAAAAAAAAAAGAGAAGAAATTATTTTAATTGATTAATAACAGCAGAGGGGAAAAGTGTAAACCGAAAATGATAAAAATTAATTTAAATTTTTTTGTTAACCTGTCCCGATTCCTTCCTTTAGAAAAAAATGCATTTCCAGTGTCCGGGGGTACAACGGTTGAGATGCTCATGAAAGACCTCAAAATTCCTGATAATTCAGTAAAACTGATATTTGTAAACGGGAAGAAACAGGAAAAAACATACTGCCTGAAACACAATGACAGGCTCGGGCTGTTTCCTCCTGTGGGAGGAGGATAAAAATGGCTGAAAAATGTAAAATTCAAGAACGTTATATAAGAAATTTTAATACATTTAACGAAAAGGAACAGAAACTGCTGATTAACAGCCATGTCTGTATCATAGGGCTTGGAGGACTTGGAGGCGGGGTATGTGAAATGCTTGCAAGAACAGGTGTTGGCAATCTCACGCTCATCGACGGTGACAGTTTTGAAAAGAGCAACCTGAACCGCCAGATTTTAAGCACGGAAAATCTGCTTGGAACGCCAAAGGCCATGGCTGCAGCTGCCAGGGTCCATGCGATAAATTCAAGTGTTGTGGTAAATCAAATCATTAAATATGCAGATGATTCCAATTTATACGATTTAATAAAGAAATCGGACCTTGCAGTGGACTGCCTTGATACCATTAATTCAAGGTTTGTATTGGAAAGAGCTGCAAAAAAAGCGGGTATTCCCATAGTATCAGGCGCCATTGCAGGGGTGTCCGGACAGGTAATAGTTTTTTTCCCGGAAGACCCTGGATATGAACTTATTTACGGTAAAAAAAGCAGGAACAGGTCACACGGGGTTGAAACAGAAACCGGAAATATCTCATATTGCGCCATGATTGTTGCATCCATTCAGGCTTCGGAATGTATTAAAATACTGCTGGGCCGTGGAGATATTCTGTGGAAAAAAATGATGATAATTGACCTGTGGACCAACACATTTGAAGTCATAAAACTTACATAGGCAAATTTTAAACATAACCACACAGATTACAGTACATTTTTTCAACCTCTCGCACTGAAGAGTGCAGATGATTCTTAATTGTTATACAAGCCCTTAAAATTTTTAATACGCTATATTTTTCTCATCAATGACTGAAACCTTTTGGTAAATATATAAAGGTATGTAATAAATAATTTGACTTGAGCCTTTTAATTTAATATTTAAAGCGGTTACAGAGAAAAATTAAAAAATACGGAAGTTATGAGTAAAATGAAGCAAGAAGTCAGAAGGAGATAAAAAAACATTAATGGCAACAAAAATTTTAATCAACGCACTTGATTCAGGTGAATGCAGGATTGCGACCATTAAAGAAAACAAGCTTGAAGGCTTCCATCTTGAAAACGCATCAAAGGAAGAGACCCAGGGCAATATTTATAAAGCTGTGATAGCAAGAGTGGAACCCAGTATCCAGGCTGTATTTGTTGACTATGGTGCTGATAAAAACGGTTTTCTCCAGAAAAATGAAATACACAGCGATTATTTTCAAGACAATATAGCCGGGGACCGCAGCCTTTCAAAAATCATAAAAAAAGGTCAGGAACTTATAGTTCAGGTGACAAAAGACCCAATAATGCACAAGGGGGCAATGCTCACAACCATGATTTCACTTCCCGGCAGACTTTCTGTGCTGATGCCCGGAAGTACAACACGGGGTGTATCAAGACAGATCAGTGATGAAGCTGAAAGGAAAAGGCTGAAAGCTATCTTAGACAAAATAAAACTTGCAGAAGGTTTTGGGCTCATTGTAAGAACGGCAGGCAAAGGGGCAACAAAAACCATGCTGACAAGTGACGTTAAATATTTAATGCGGGCGTGGAAGGAAATTAACAAAAAAGGTATCAAGGCCCCTACCCCATCACTTCTCTATAAAGAACAGAATCTTGCCGTAAGATCATTGAGAGACTATTTTACTTCCGATGTAAATGAGATATTAATTGATGACCCCTGTGTTTTTAAAGAAATCAGGGAGTTTGTTAAAGTTATCGCGCCAAAGCAGCAGAAAATTGTTAAACAGTTCAAAGGCAAAAAACCCATATTTACAAAATACCAGATTGAAGATCAGATTGCATCAATTTTTGAAACAAAGGTACCATTGAAATCCGGCGGGGGTATTGTAATAGACCAGACCGAGGCCCTTGTTGCCATAGATGTCAATTCCGGCAAGTCAAAGGGAGGAAAAAATATTGAGCAAACTGCGTTTAATACTAATATGGAAGCTGCTGAAGAAGTGGCAAGACAACTTAGGCTCAGGGATATCGGCGGCTTGATTGTTGTTGATTTTATTGATATGAGGGACAAAAAACATAAAAATGAAATTCCAAAGGCTTTAAAAAAATTTTTAAAGTCTGACAAGGCAAAGACAAAGGTGGGTGGCCTGTCACAATTCGGACTCCTTGAAATGTCCCGGCAGAGGTTAAGACCTGCAATAACCTTTGGCAGTTTTAACATATGTACTCATTGCAAAGGCCGGGGTATTGTTCCTTCCATAGAAACTTTAAGCCTTGCATTCCTGCGCCAGCTAAATTTAAAGACCATAAAGGAAGAAATAAAAACAGTAACGTGCGTTATTCCGACAGATGTGGCAGATTTCCTTTTAAATCAGAAAAGAGGAGAACTTGTGGAAATTGAATCAAAAAGAAAAGTTTCAATATCCATTAAAGGTGATCCGACCATGATCCGCGGAGAGAGCAGAATCATATGTGACACTTGACATTAATTTTTCTTTTGTGTATTTGAAGCAGTCGCAGCTATATCTTTAACGGAGAAAAAGCATGACCACGGTGAACAGGAAAAACAAAAATTTGTTAATTGCGTTTTGTTCTATTGGTTTACTTATAGCTGTTGCCAGTATCTTTTTTTTGTACAATACCGAAACAAAATCCCCTCTCCATGGACGTGATGCTGCCGGACTTACGGCAACTCAGGGAAAAGTTAACAAAAACGGTACAATCAATGCTGATCATCCAATAATTGTTAAGGGAACTATCAAAAAACTTCCTGAAATAGATTATAAAAAACTTGAAAAAGACAAAAAACTCACAGAACTTATGAACCGCAGGAAAAAGGAACTTGGGATTAAAAACAGCCTTGATATGGTGATCAAATCGGATGAATCTTTTAAAATAGGAAAAATCACAATATCCATGAGAGATATTCTTGAAAAAACATTCCTAAAAAATAAAAAAGTTTTTGAAGAACAGATAAGGCCTTCAGGGGAAACAAAACCTGCAAAGGTCAGGGAATATGGAATTTATGTTGTACAGCCCGGAGATAATTTATGGAATATTCATTTCAGGCTGATCAAAGAATATTTCAGGTCAAGGGGGATTAAAATACCGGATAAGGCAGATGAACCCGTTGCCGGCGGATTGAGCTCAGGAATGGGAAAAGTTTTGAAATTTTCCGAGAAAATGGTGGTTATCTACAATGTTATAGATAAGAAGATTGATACCAATATCAATCTTCTTCATCCTTTAAGTAAAATTATTGTTTACAATATGAAAGAAGTTTTTTCATTTTTAAAAGAGATTAGTTATAAAAACCTGGATAAACTGAGGTTTGACGGTGAAGCACTCTGGATATCCGCACAACCGCCTTTGAAACAAGGCAAATAACCTTTGGAGGATTAATTTTGATTAATACAGCGTTTGCAATGGGAGGAAAAGCAGGTGCCGGTGGTGCCGGTGGTGGATTTACAGCGTTTGTGCCTCTTATACTGATGTTTGTTATTTTTTATTTTCTGTTAATACGCCCCCAGCAGAAAAAAGCTAAAGAACACCAGAAAATGATAGATAATATTAAAAAAGGAGACAGGGTTATAACCTCTGGAGGAATACATGGAACAGTCACCTCCCTTGGTGATACAAGTGTTTCCATTGAAATCGCAGAAAAGGTGAAAATAAAACTTTCAAGGGGAAATGTTGCCGCACTTTTGAATGCTGCCCCTGCTGCATCTGACAAAAAAAACAAAAAAGACAAATAAATTAAATATCCATATATACAGGAGTCATAGAAGTGAAAAAAATTTCATGGAGAGAATTTACTATTGCGGCAGTTTTAATTGCAGCGCTGGTATATCTTCTGCCAACGTTTCATGCAGAATTATGGCCACATAAAAAAATAAACCTGGGGCTTGACCTCCAGGGTGGCATGCACCTTGCTTTAGAGGTTCAAAATGAAAAAGCCGTTGAAACCACAATTGAAAGGATGATTCACGAAATAAAAATAGCCCTTAGAAAAAAAGCTGTTAAATATCTTGAATTATCCCGTAATCCCGATAACAGTATTACGGTAAAACTTGAAGGTGATGATAATATCAATGGCTTTAATTCAGTGCTAAGCGATGATTTCAGCAATCTGAAACTTGCTTCAACGACCCGCGATGCAGGCCAGACCATAATGGTTTTAAAACTTCCTGATAAAGTGCATGAAAACATCAGGAAAATGGCAACGGAACAGGCATTGGAAACCATAAGGAATAGAATAGACGCTTTTGGAGTAAGCGAGCCCGACATAAGAATCCAGGGTGAAAACAGGATACTTATACAGCTTCCCGGTATTACAGATACTAAAAGGGCAAAAGAGCTTATAGGTAAAACTGCAAGGCTTACCTTCCAGCTTGTTGATGAGGATGGGGATGTCAATGAGGCACTTAAAGGTACTCCTCCACCAGGTGATGTGGTTCTGTATCAGACAAAAAAGAACTATAGAACAGGGATGACATCGAAAATTCCATTTCTCATTAAAAAAAGAGTGCTTCTTGACGGCAGCTCTTTAACCGATGCCAAGGTGCAGATCGCATCCCAGTTTAATGAGCCATATGTAGGGATTGAATTTGACAGAAAAGGGGCAAGGATTTTTGAGAGGATTACCGGTGCAAATATTAAAAAACGCCTTGCCATTGTTCTTGATAAAACCGTTTATTCAGCTCCTGTGATCCAGGACCGTATTGCAGGTGGAAGGGCACAGATTACAGGCAATTTTACAATGGACGAGGCAAAGGATCTTGCAATTGTCTTAAGGGCAGGTGCTTTACCTGCACCAGTTAAAATTGTTGAAGAAAGAACAGTTGGCCCGACCCTTGGCGCCGACTCCATCCGCAAGGGTATAATGTCAACAATCATAGGCGGTATTGTGGTTATTCTTTTCATGCTCATGTATTACAGGAAAGCAGGTTTAATTGCAGATATTGCCCTTGTCATGAACATTATTCTCATAGGCGGAGGGCTTGCTGCATTCCAGGCAACCCTCACCCTGCCGGGTATTGCAGGGATAATTCTTACCATTGGTATGGCTGTTGATGCCAATGTTATTATATTTGAAAGAATAAGAGAGGAACTCTTTGCCGGAAAAACTCCCGTTGCAGCCATAAATGCTGGTTTTGAAAGGGCAACCCTTACGGTACTTGATGCAAATATTACAACCCTTATTGCCGCGGTAGTTTTATTCCAGTATGGCACAGGGCCTGTCAAAGGATTTGCCGTGACACTTGGTCTTGGTATTGTTTCAAGTCTTTTTACTGCAATTATAGTATCAAAGAGTCTTTTTGATTATTTTTTAAGCGGGAAAAAAGTATCAACCTTAAGCATATAAAGGTCATGAGGCCGAGCTGAACTGCGCTAATGAGCCTCAAAAAATCAGAGATTTTGACGAACATAGAAAAAGCATTTGTGACTTTGTCAAAAGTATGCTCTTTCTTATAAAAAAAGGAAAATAACAGATAATGCAGTTTATAAAACCTGGTATTAATATTGATTTTACAGGGAAAATGACCAAAGCTTTTGCCTTTTCCCTAACTTTGATCCTGATCAGCATTGTATCCCTTGTGATACATCATGGTCCGAATTATGGTATTGATTTTGCCGGTGGAACACTGATTCAGGTTAAATTTACAAAACAGGTCCCCATTAAAGGGATTCGCACCGGCCTTGACAAACTGGGGTTTGGAGATTCATCTGTCCAGGTTTTCGGGGACAGTGGAAATGATGAATTTCTCATCAGGACCAGCAAATCTGCTACCGGTAATGGAGCACTTTCACAAAAAATTATTACAACCCTTACAAAATCAACTGGATCTCAGCTTAAGATAAGACGAATAGAAATGGTGGGTCCCCAGGTGGGTAAAGATTTAAGGAAAAAAGCACTGCTTGCAATGTTTTATTCTCTTTTATTTATCACAATTTATATTTCAGGCAGATTTGAACTTAAATGGATGCTTTCAGGGGTTATGGCAGGTGCTTTGATGACTGCTGTATATTTTCTTTCCATTCTCGATGTCAGTATGCCTATTCTCATTACAGCGGCTCTCATCGTTACCCTTATACTGTTCTGGTTTTTAAATCTCAAATATGCAATGGGGGCCATTGTTGCTCTAATCCATGATGTAACAATTACTGTGGGTGTTTTTTCCATATTAAATCTTGAATTTTCTCTCCCCATTATTGCGGCACTTCTCACAATTATAGGTTATTCTTTAAACGATACAATAATTGTGTTTGACAGGATCAGAGAAAATATTAAATTTAAGAAAAAATTACCCCTCGCTGAACTGATCAACAGAAGTATTAATGAGACTTTGAGCAGGACAATTCTTACATCAGCAACTACCCTTTTTGTTCTTTTTGCTCTGTTTTTTTTCGGTGGAGAAATTATCCATAATTTTGCCTTTGCAATGATTGTGGGAATATTTGTTGGAACATATTCATCTGTGTTTATCGCAAGCCCCATTCTTCTTGCGTGGAAAAACAAAGCATAATGTTATGAAAAAACTGCAGGTAAATTTTGCTGATTCTATTTTTGCCCTTGTTTTTATTATGCTTATTGTCTCTTTGATGTCTTGCACATCTATTCTGCACATTAATAAAGATACGGCAAAATATGAAGAAAAGGATTTAAATAATAAGAGTTCACATCAAAATTTACAATTAGACAAAAAGGTATCGGAAACAAGTGCAACACAGGCAAAAGATAGAATAGACAGGCTTAATGCAGATTTAAATAAGCTTGAAACAAGGATGGAGTCCCAGGAGGACTCCATCCGAAAAATTGAGAAACAAATAAACCGGCTTAAGCAGTTAAATAAAAAACCTCCCATTACAAAAAATTCATCTGCAACCACTTTAAAATCCTCCAGGAAACAAGGCCCATCATTGAATGGCAGTTCACACACTAAAATGAATTTTCCTGTTTATACAACATCTGGAAAACTTTATAAAAAGGCAAGAAGTCTTCTTTTAGAAGAAAATTTCAAACAGGCTGCGATATTGTTCACAAGGTTCATTAAAAAATACCCTCACAATGAACTAAGTGACAATTCATTCTACTGGCTGGGTGAATGTCATTATTCCATGGGTGATTACAAGGGAGCAGTAAAAATTTTCAAAAATCTTGTAAAAAGATACCCCAGGGCTGGGAAAGTGCCGGATGCACTTTTAAAAACTGCATATGCATATCTTGCCCTTGACGATACAGACAGAGCCAATTATTATTTAAAAAAAGTTGTTACAAAATATCCTTTTACCGATGCAGGAGATAAAGCAGCACTGAAACTCAAAGCCTTTCAATAACGGCCATGAGGCCGATCTGGAGACTATTAAACGGCCTCACAACGAACAATGAAACTCTTATAATTCAAAGTGCTTTACAGAAGTTTCATATAAAACGGCCATGTGGTAAGTCAGGATAGAAAAGCAGATTACTTGAACGAAATTACAAAAAAGACTGGGAGATTACCGGTACAGTGGATTCCAGATATCAGGAATATTTGCCCTGGCTTGCCTTGAAAAATGTTCCAGGGGT
>WFQS01000682.1 GCA_015486915.1 Desulfobacteraceae bacterium | reverse complement strand
CTGTGTGATATTTATCTTTGCGCCGGTGCAGTACATGAGAAAATAGATGGGATTCAACATGGAGAGTTTAAGGGGAAGCTGCTCCTGTTTTTTAATATTATTGTGGGCATAATCTTCCGCACCGTTTCCTATTTTTTTTGCAGCCCAGTACGTTCCATCGGCAAGTATATCTCCTATTCCTTCCCTGCGTACAATTTTATCTAAAAGATAATAAAATCTTCCCTCATTATCGGCAGGCATTCCGGGAAAATCATCATCTGTTAAAATACCGTTTTCAAGAAGTTCAAGGGCAAATGCCATCACCTGGGGAGCTGAAAACCCGTCCACTCCGTATTCAGTGGCACGCTGGGCAATTTTTAAGCCAAAATCAAGGTTGGACATTGCAGCCATTGTATAGGTGAGTTTGGTAAAACATTTCATCATATAGGTTGGAAGACCTGGCATGGAGATCGTTGCCCCGCATTTCATCGGACAATTATAACAGCTGATCAGCCTTGTCCTTGCCTGCTCCATTGTCCTGCCCCATTCCGCAGAGACCTCATCAGTCCAGAAGCCCTTTCTCCGTGTCCTGGAATTGCCCCACATGAAATTTTCAGTATGCCATTTTTCATCGTGGACTTTCATCTCCTGGGGTGAACCAAGCCCTGCAAGGATGGGCATTACCCCGGGAATGGGATTTTCCTCCCTGTACTTTATATATTCCAGCACCTCGTTGGAAAGATCCATGAACTCCTCAGGTCTTGCAACATTGAGATCCTTTGTTCCACGGACAACGATTGCCTTTAAGCCCTTATCTCCCATTACAGCGCCTATTCCGCCGCGGCTTGCACTGGATCTGCCCTGCTCAATGGATGCATAATAAACCCTGTTTTCACCGGCAAGACCTATTGCTGCGATCTGTACCCGGGGGTCCTTTAATTCCTCCTCAATGATCTTTGCCGTTTCAATGGCGCCTTTACCCTTTAAATGTGAAGCATCCCTTATTTCCACCTTGTCATTGTTAATATAAAGATAGACCAGATCAGGTGATTTTCCCCGGAAAATAACTTTATCATAACCGGCATATTTTAATTCCGGTGCAAAGAACCCGCCCATCATGGAAAATGCCAGTAATCCGGTCTGGGGAGAAATTGTTGAAACAATAGTACGGTTGCAGCCCGTTGCAGGGGTGCCGCATAAAAGTCCCGCTGCAAATATCAATAAATTATCAGGAGAAAAAGGTTCGACTTCAGGGGGAACCCTGTCCCATATTATCCTGGCATTGGTACCAAGCCCCCCGAGATAAAGTTCGGTTAATTCCGGGTCGGTTTCCACCCTTTCAATATTTCCCCGGGACAGATCAACTTCTAAATTAAACCCTGTCTCTGCGTACCTCATTTTTTTCCCCTTATTCGAGTCATGATATTAATCAATAATATATCATTTTAAAAATCTAACGCGGGAAGCCCGCAACCCATCTGCCTTTCCCTGCCAAAGCATAATTTCCCTCTAAGCCTGTTTCATGCATTGTTTTCCATGGACCCGGCTTAGTCATTTTTTTATAAGAAAGTCTTTGTAAAAAAATGTGTGACTTTCATTTTTTGCTGTGAGGCATATCTGGGCCAATCTAGATCGGCCTCATGGCCGTTATCCGGAAAAATACTAAAAAAATATCTCTCCGGACAATGGCTTTGTTATTTTTACACAATGTAACTATTAATAAGCTATAAAATAACTACATGTCAATAAAAAAAATAAACCTTTTTTTATTTCTGTGGTTTTCCCATAACTTCGGCAAACATATCATCATCCCAGGTTTTGCACTGGGCAATATTCTGGCGGAATTTGATGAAATCTATGGTGTTCTGTCCGGTTATTTTCTTTGTATTAAATGCACCGAATCCAAGGAAGGCTTCTCCGCTCATGTTAGCTGCAAGCCAGTGTCTGTTGCCGTTTTTACAGACATCCCAGAAAAATTTCTTTTTCATCCTGATGCCGTCTATGGATTTAATCAAACATCCCGGGAAAAGATTGGCAAACTGCCAGACGATTTTGTTTACTTCCTTATCAAGGAGTTCAAAATCCGCATCTTTCTGGTTGTCCTTTAAAAAAGCTTTTGCTTTCTTAAGTTCATCACCGGTCTTGTATTCACCGTAAACAATTTCACCGTCATCAAGGTATCTGTCGGTGATTATCATGGGGTTTCTCACCCATTTCCCGTCTTTTTTCAGTACCGGCACACATTTTGTTATGAGATTTTTCTGTTTTGCCTTGTAGGCTGACCACATTTCACATGAAACGCAGTTCCACATCGCATCTTCAATGCCAAGATACCAGGGAAGAAAATCCGAGGAACCTCCATCCGGAGCAGAACCGTGTCTCGGGCCTGCCTGACCGAAAATGGCAAGGTCGGATGAAATGGCAAGATCGCATGCCATGCCGATCTCCTGACCACCTGCTACCCTCATGCCGTTAACCCTGCATATTACAGGTTTCTTGCAGGCAAGTATGGAATCCACCATGCGGTTAAAAAGCTCCATGTACTGGCCATATTCATCGCATCTTTTTGAATAGAATTCACTGTACTCCTTTGTGTTCCCGCCTGTGCAGAACGCATAGGGACCTGTGCCGGTGAAAACAACGGCAACAACACTGCGGTCAAGGGATGCATTGTCAAATCCCGCAATAACGCCTTTAACCATCTCCGTTGTGTAGGAGTTGAACTGTCTGGGATTGTTAAGTGTTACCCATGCAACAAAAAGTCCGTCTATTTCATTGCCCTTGGGATCAATAAGGGGTTTTTTTTCATAAATGACAGATGGAGCTTCACTGCCCCAGTAAGGGCTTTTATGAAGGGCATGGTCTTTTACTTCATTATCTCTTGGCATCCATTCTAAGGACATTACAGCCTCCTTTGCATAATTATTAATTGTTATATTTCACATTCTTAAAGCAGCATAAAACTATCCAATGTAACCGCCATCCACACCGAGCACCTGGCCCGTTATATAGCTTGCATCATCCGAAGCAAGAAAAACAAATGCAGGAGCGATTTCTTCAGGGTCGGCAAATCTGCCAAGCTGGATTCTTGCCTCATAGATCTTCCTTAATTTCTCGTCGGTCTGAAGCTTGTTTGTCATATCAGTTTTTGTAATTCCCGGACAGACAACATTAACATTGATATTGTATCTCCCAAGCTCCCTTGAGGCGGATTTTGTAAATCCTATTATTCCGGCCTTTGCAGAAGCATAATTGATCTGACCTATGGTACCGAAAATCCCCGCAGTTGAAATAACATTGATAATTTTTCCGTATTTTTTTTCCTTCATGTACCGGCCTGCTGCCTGTACAGTATTGAATGCCGCTTTTAAATGGATATCAATAATGGCATCCCAGTCCGCTTCTTTCATTTTAAGAAGCATGGAAGGTTTTGAAACTCCGGCGTTGTTCACGAGAATATCCACACCGCCTAATTCCTCCACACATTTGTCAACCATATTTTTTGCGCTTTCGTGGTCTGCAACATCTGCTTTCACTGCAAACCCCTTTTGTCCGAGTTTTTCAATTTCAGCTACGGTTTCTTTTGCAGCGGTATCATTGGAGTGAAAATTAACAAGGACATCTGCTCCCTGTGCAGCAAAGGCAAGGGCCACTGATTTGCCTATGCCGCGGCTTCCGCCTGTTACGATGGCCTTTTTACCTTTAAGTCTCATACTCTCATCACCTCATATTTCTCTTTTAAAATGTTTACACGTTAAAAATCAGGAACAAGAACGATTCTCCTGTCCGGTGATTTTTTATGGGCTTCTTCAAAAGCTTCATTAATGGTACTCATAGGTCTTGTCTGAACAAAGTCTGTAAAATTTATTTTCCCCTTTGTTACCATGCTTAAAACAGCAGGATAATATTCAGGCAGACATCCCCATGTACCCTTGACCTCTGCATCAAATGCCATGAGCCGGCTCACGGAATACTCAACCTTGTGGGGACCGTATCCAACTATTACAAGTGTTCCTGTAAAACTTAAAAGTGAAAGTGCAAGTTCCTGGCCCGGTTTTGAACCACTTACCTCAAAGATTTTCCATCCTGTTGCGGCAAGTCCTTCCTTTTTCCTGTATGCTTTAATTTCACCGGATATTTCCCTTGCGGTTTTCCCTGATGAATTTACCGCAAAATCAGCACCGTTTTTAAGCATGGTTTCAAGGCGTTCTTCATTGATATCAATGGCAATAACCCTGCCTGCACCAAGGGCTTTAAGCTCCTGAACAAGATACTGGCCTACACCGCCAACTCCTATGACAATGGTGTTGTCACCGTACTGCAGGTTTGCTCTTTTAGCGGCCTGAAAAGGTGTTGTGGCAGCATCTGCAACCACTGCAAGATGGGAAAGAGGAATATCACCGCGGTCTTTTACCTCGCAGAGATCAATGGAAGGAACCGGAATATGGCTGGAAAAACCACCGTAAATCCCCATGCTGTTACCTGGCATTTTCTGTGCAAGGCAACGGTTTCCACG
>WFQS01000681.1 GCA_015486915.1 Desulfobacteraceae bacterium | reverse complement strand
TCTGTAAGATAACAGGGAAGGTCAATTTTTTTAATTATCTTAGTATTCATCATAAGCTCTTCAATACCAATTCCGGAATCTTCTGCCATTTTTTTTACAATGCCATAGGATTCAGGATGGATACCGGTTCTGTCCAGGGCAGACTCAGCATTGCGGATTCTTAAAAATCCAGCAGACTGCTCAAAGGCTTTCGGTCCAAGCCTTGGAACTTTTAAAAATTCCTTTCTGTTTCTGAACGGGCCGTTTTCATTACGATATTGTACCATATTGGCAGCAATGGTCTTATTCAGGCCGGACACAAATGAAAGCAGTTCACGACTGGCAGTATTTGCTTCAACACCCACCCTGTTCACGCAGAGCATCACCACATCATCCAGGGCTTTTTTTAATAATTTCTGATCCACATCGTGCTGGTACTGCCCCACACCTATGGATTTTGGATCCAGCTTGACAAGTTCTGCAAGGGGGTCCATGAGCCTTCTGCCGATGGATACAGCTCCCCTCACCGTAATATCGTGATCGGGAAATTCCTCTCTTGCTGTTTCAGATGCCGAATAAACCGACGCTCCGCTTTCATCAGTCATGACAATATCAATGCTGCTGTCTAAACCCAGCCCCTTAATAAATGTTTCAGTCTCACGCCCGGCCGTTCCGTTGCCAATTGCAATGGCCTGTATCCCATATTTTTGAACAAGTTTTGTCACTATTTTTTCTGCCTTTTCATTCCGGCTTTGAAGGGGAAAAATGACATCATGGCAAAGAAGCTTACCCTGGGCATCAAGGCAGACAAGTTTACAACCTGTCCTGAATCCCGGATCAATGGCAAGGATTCTTTTTTCGCCCAGGGGGGCAGACAGCAGAAGATCCTTTAAATTTGCTGCAAAAACGCCAATGGCAGTTTCATCGGCCTTTGCCTTTAATTCATTTATGCACTCTTTTTCAATGGAGCCTGACAGCAGCCTTTTATAAGAATCTTTTATGGCGGATTTTACTATCAGGGAGGCACCTGATTGATTTTTAATATACCTTTTTTCAATAAATTGAAGAGCTTTTTCTTCATCGGGTTTAACATGTACTGACAAAACACCTTCTTTTTTCCCCCTGAGCATGGCAAGTACCCTGTGGGAAGGAGCTTTAAATGCTGTTTCCGACCAGCCGAAATAATCCTTGAACTTTATGCCTTCCTCTTTTTTCCCTTTTTTAATACTGCACTGGATAAGGGCGGTGTTAAAAAATAATTTCCTGATACCGGATCTGATATTAACATCTTCATTTATGATTTCAGCAATAATATCTTTTGCTCCTGCCATGGCATCTTCCGCAGATTCAACCGCTTTTTTTAGAGAAATATATTTTTGAGCTTCAGATACAGGATCAGCGACTGACTGTTTCAAAAGAAAATCTGCAAGGGGTTCAAGGCCCTTCTGCCTTGCAATTTCCGCCCTGGTTCTTTTTTTTGGCCTGTATTTTTCATAAATATCCTCAAGCTCAACCATGGATGATGTGTTTTCAATGTCATTTAAAAGGATTCTGTTTAAAAGATCACGTTCCTTTAAAGATTTAAGAATTGCTTTTTTTCTTTTCCCAAGGGCATTCAATTGTTCCATGCGGTCCCTTATACCGGCAATCACAACTTCATCAATAGACCCGGTCATCTCTTTCCGGTACCGTGCAATAAAAGGGATGGTGGACCCCTGCTCAATTAATCTGACAACGGCTTCTACCCCGGCAGTTGTCAAATTCATTTCTTTACTGATAATATCTGTTATTTTCATAGTGTAATTTATAATTCCAATATTCATAAAAGTACATGGGATAAAATGAGTCTGATGCCGATGATGATCAATATAATCCCGCCGAAAATTTCCATGCGTTTACCAAACAATACCCCCAGTCGATTTCCGGCCTTCATGGCGAGAATTGACATTCCAGCTGTTATCACACCGATAATGATACTCGGGTACCAGATATTCACATCCAGCATGGCAAAACTTAATCCTACAGCAAGGGCATCAATACTTGTTGCAACACTGAGCATGACCATGGTCATTCCCTTAGACGGATTTTTTTTCTGTTTTTCAGGCAGTTTATCCATGCCCTGCATGATCATTCTTACACCTACAAAGGAAAGAAGTAAAAAAGCAACAACGTGATCAAAGGCTTTAAAACAAGAAACAACACTGACACCCATATACCAGCCAAGAACAGGCATAAAAAACTGAAACAGGCCAAAATGAAAAGACAGACGGAACTTTGACCTGAAATCCTTTGCAAATCCTGCAGCCGCAGCTGCAAGTGAAACAGCAGCAGCGTCCATGGCAAGGCCCACGGCAATGAGGATAATTTCAAAAAGAGTCATATTTTTCTATTTTTTCCCCAATAGAACCTTCAAACATTTAAAATAATTCCCTGTTCCAGTTCCTTAACTTTTGTTCTATAATTTTTCATAAATCGGTTTCTTCCTCAATATTATCTTTTATTTATACCCTATGTCCTCTGATAAAGGTATCCTGCTTCTCACAAAAATACCGGTGGCTCTGGCAATTTCCCTTTCACTGGAATTGTACAGAATCGATTCACATATAAACTGGGAACGGTTCTGATTAACCACCCTTCCTGCTGCCCTTGCAACACCTTTTGATACAGGCCGGGTTATATAAGTTGTAAAACTTGTGGTCAATACAAAGACATCCTCAACAAGAGAATTAGCTGCAAAAAATGACGCATTGTCCAGGGCAAAAAAATATAAGGCTCCGTGCATGGCTCCTGCTGCATGGTAAAGCTCTTTTCTCACGGGAAGAGTAATATGTGCTTCTCCTTTTTTTACACTGACACTGGCACCGGTAAACTGCACAAATGGTGCAGAATGCATCATATTTTCAAGTTTTCTGTAATGTTCTTCAAGTTTCATTTTTCTGTTTTCCTCAATTAAAAAAACCGGGTATTTACAAATTATACTGCCTTTTTATGTTATCATTACTTCTTCAGTACATTGCTGTTTCAAATCAATTGAGTTCAGTTTCACGATTGAAAGTCGATTTTCATTGCATATTAAATGATGAACATGGAAAGGTTTTAAAATAAGTGGCTCTGAAAAGATAAATTTCCTGTTTTCAAGGAAATTTACAATACAGTGGATTACACCTTCATGGGTTACAACAAGAATTTTTTCACCCGGCCATATTTCTGCTGCCTTTTTTAAAGCCTTTACACTCCTTGAATAAACCGATCTTCTGCTCTCCCCTTCAGGTGGACGAAAATCCCAGCCTTCCATCTTGCCATAATCAACTATATCAGGGCTTCCTTTTTTCACATTCCGATAAATCCTGCCTGTAAAGCTTCCCCAGTCCATTTCCCTTAATCTTTTTTCTTCTGAAACAGGAACATGAAGAAATTTGTTTATAACAGCAGCAGTTTCCATGGTTCGTCCCAGATCACTTGCAAGGATACGGTCATACCCCCTGCCCCGTAAAATTTGTCCCCAGGTTTCAGCCATTTTAATACCGTTTTCTGAAAGAGGCGAATTTTTCTGTCCCTGAACTCGTTTTTCCATATTCCAAAGGGTTTCACCGTGTCGGATCAGTCCGAATTCTGTATTACCGTTTTTTTTATGCATTTAAATTGCCTGTTTTTTTAAAACCAATCGTTATTTTAAAAACAATCGTTGAATAATAAGCTTTTTTTCATACAATCAGTAATTTTATTTTTTATCACATCACACAGCCTTACAGCAAGTAATTACAATTGCAGGATTAGCCAGAAAAGTTGTATCAGTTACAGGCCTTTTTACGCCGATTCTGAATACTATGTAGAATAAAATTCTATATATTTTAAAATTTATCAAATATTATTTTTTATTTTATCTTGACATTAAAATGTTATTTGGTAATTTATTTATATAAATGAACTTAATTTGATATATTCAAATATAAATTTGTGGGAGAATCCTTGGATAATATAGACATTCAGACCCTGAAAGCATTACAAAAAAATGGACGAAAAAAGAACCGTGAACTTGCAAATGAGGCAGGCCTTGCGCCCTCCACCATGCTTGACAGGGTTAAAAAGCTTGAAGATAAAGGAATTATAAAAGGATACCGTGCTGTTGTTGATCCCGAAAAAATGGGCCTGAAAGCCCAGGGTTTCGCCTGTATTTCCCTTGATCGCCACAGGGTCAGTGATATTAAAGTTCTGGAAGATGAAATCAGAAAAATTTCCAGTGTTCGTGCCTGCTATCATGTTGCCGGCCGGTTTGATTATCTTCTCCAGGTTGTTGCACCTGCTGTTGGCGACCTTGGCAATCTGATCAAGGAAAAACTCGCCACCATTCCCGGCATGGGAAAAATCGAGACTTTTATCGTATATGCAGATGTCAAACCTGACCAGGGATGCCCCATTGATGCAGTCTGGAATTTAAATCAACCCTCTTAAAAAAAGGAAAATAAAATGATACCTTCAAAGCTGAATAAATTTTTACATGACACCCTTCCCGGAAGTGTGTGGAAAAATCGTCTGATCAAAAATGGAGCTTTGAGATTTCTGGAATTCGGCCCCTTAGACATTGACCGACTTCAACGACTTGGTATAAAACCGGATCGCCTGGGGCCAAGACTTGTATCCTGCATGTGGAATGAAGAAAGCCCTCTTGAAACAGGTGGATTTCTTGTTGTGGATAATCTTGCCATGGGTGGGCCTTCCATGGGCGGGACAAGAATGCTTCCCGACATTACGCCGGAGATTATTTTCAACCTCGCCAGGGGCATGACCCTTAAAAATGCAGCGGCTGATCTTCCTTTTGGAGGCGGGAAATCAGGCATTGTCCTGCCGGATAATTTCAACAGAAAAGACCGGTATGATTTGATCAAAGGATTTGGTCAGCTTTTAAACCGGTACAAAGAAATCTATATCCCAGGTCCTGATGTGGGAACCAATGATGCTGACATGAAAATTTTTGCCATTGAAAACGGCCTTGACAACGTTGTATCAAAACCTGCGGACATGGGCGGCAACAGGATTGATGAACTCGGAGGCGCTGCCAATGGTGTTGTTGTGGCCACAAAAGCACTTCTTGAACACCTGCCGAAATTAAAACAACTGCCCCAGTTTAAGGATATTAAAATTCCAAAACCCTGCGACCTTGACATTCTTATCCAGGGATTTGGGGCTGTGGGTGCCCATACAGCAAGAATTTTCCACGATTATGATCCTGATAACAGCCCCATAATCAAAGGAATCAGTGATGCCACGGGATATCTTTTAAATCCTTACGGACTGCCAGTCAAAGAACTGTTTGATATGTGGAAAAAGTCTGGTGCGGTTGCGCTAAAGTACTTTCACGACTGCATACTGCACATCAAAGATCCCGGATTAAAAAATGTGACCTTTTCAAACGCTTTTAACAATCTATTAACTGAATCGGCATTCTGCATGATACCTGCGTCACCCGTACCAAATTACCTTGATGTGAATATTGAAACAGATCCTTCCATGACAACAGACCGCATGGGTAAATGGCAGATCATTGTTGAAGGGGCTAACACCTATTCCCCCAATCCTGCAAAAAAAGCCCGGCGAAGAAGAATGGAGCGCCATGTTTACAGAGACAAAGGCGTGCTCATTGCCACGGATTACCTCGTAAATTCCGGCGGTGTCATCTATGCTGCCCATGAAAGGATCGTGCCGACACCGGATCATCTGCTAATTCCTGAAAATATGCTGGGAAACCCCGATGCCGTTGAGGCATGGCTTGAGAAAAACCAGGATGATTTTGCAGATCTTGCAGAAATCCGCAGGAAAACAGCAGTTAAAAAACTTGAGTCTGTAATACGCAGAAATATGGAAGAACTCATTGACGGACTGTGCCGGGATGCAGACAGCCTGCCATGTGAAATTGCAGAAAAAATCAGTGTCCAGCGCATAGCATCCATGGAAAAATCAAGAACAGCCCGGGATGTCATGGAAAAGGCACCCACCATCAGTGTGGACAAAAGCATCACCGATGCAGCAGGGTTACTGGTTGATGCCGCAGTTTCCATTGTCAATGTCGTGTCTGAAAAAGGCAAACTCATCGGCATCGTGACCAACTGGGATATAACAAAAGCCATGGCATCAAAACTGCCAATGAATTCACCCTTAACCCGTGTCATGACAGCAGATGTCATAACAGGCAGCCCCGACGACACCATTATCGACTGTATACGGATGCTGGAAAATCACGAAATTTCAGCCATGCCCATTGTTGAAAACAATAAGGTGATCGGTGTTATCTCCGGTGATATTCTCGCCAAAAGAACACTTTTCAGGCTGCTCCAGACAATGAAATAAAAAATTTAATGGAAATCCTGCCCTGGTTTGCTAAATTTTTAATGCGGGAACAAGGGTTACAAGAACAGATTGGGAAAATGAATTCATCTCATCGAACTTAATGCCAAGTTTCACTTTAGAACCCTGTGTCTGGGTACTCCTGATATCACCTGTAATGGAAAGTGTTTCCATGTCACCATAGGAAAGAAACAGATCTATTTTCTGTCCATTGCTGTTTTCCCATATTTGAGCTTGATCAAGGGTGCACAGGCATCCCCTTGGACTTATATTGGTGATAACACCCGGCGCTCTGCACTTTCCAATTCCAGCCGTAATGGGAAGAAAACAGTCAACCCGTCTGTGGCTTCTGATATTGCAGCTTTCCACCATTGCAGGGTATTGCAGAAAAATCAGATCATCCGGTTGATCCATAACTTTGAGTACAACACTTGAAAAATTAAAAATATCTTCAAGGTTGACATATTTTACCAGAACCGGATCTTCCTTTAAAATAGTAATGGTATCGAATTTAGCCCTGGAGATATCCACAATGAGATATCTGCCGACTTTCATACCCACAAGTTTGCCGGCAAAAGAATGTGTTTTTTCACGGGTTTCAATGAGCAGGGATGTGCCAAGTTCAATAAAAAGACGCTGGCTGAGATCAAATTGCTGTTCACCTTTTCTGTTCATTCTACCTGCTCCCCTTTCTGAACAGTATGACCTTGATGGTTTCAAAAACGATCAAAAGTTCAAGGAATATTGACAGATTATTGATATAGTACAGATCATAACGCAGTTTTTCAATGGAATCTCCAAGGGATGCCCCGTAGGGATACATCACCTGTGCCCAGCCGGTGATGCCGGGTTTTACTGCATGACGCTCCATATAATAAGGAGTTGCCTGCCTGATCTGCTCGACAAATTCGGGACGTTCAGGTCTTGGGCCGATAAAACTCATGTCTCCCTTTAAAACATTCATCAATTGAGGAAGTTCATCAATTCTGCTTTTTCTCAGCAGATGGCCGAACCTGGAAACCCTGGGATCATTTTCCTCTGCCCAGGTTGCTCCTATTTCAGTTTCCGCATCTGTTTTCATGCTTCGAAATTTATAGATGGTAAAATTCTTTCCGTCTTTTCCAACCCGTTGCTGAAAATAAAAAATCGGTCCCGGTGACTTATATTTAACAAAAAAGACAATAACAGGAAAAAATTGCAGGGTCAGCAACAGCACAAGGGATGAAAGGACAATATCAAAAAATCTTTTTACAAATCTCGTTACAGGGGTGATCAGAAAACCATTGCTTTGCACAAGCCAGCTCGGGTTGATACTCTCCACAGGAATTTTTCCGGTGATGGCTTCATAAAAATTGGGATAGTCAATGATACGCACACCCATAAGTTTACAGGAAACCAGTTTTTCAATGATAAGGTTCCCCCTACGTTCTGTTAAGGCGATGACAATGGCATGCGCCTTAAACTGCCTGCACAGTTCAATGATATCATCGATGTTACCAATGATTTTATTTTTTTTAACATCCACAGGGTCTGTGGCCGTGGAAATATACCCGCAGAGAGAGTATTTGCCAGGGGATGATTTAAGCATATGGTCCACCGCAAGTGCAGTTGACCCGGTTCCTATTACAAGAATGTTTTTTGTGAAAAAAGAAGAACTGAATGTGCTCTGGTAAAGGCCCTGCCAGATGATTTGAAAAATAAGAAAGGCCAGCAGGCCTGAAACCATAAGCCCTGATATTTGAGAAAAATCATTTAATACAACAAGGATTAAAAAGGAAATCAGCGTGGCAATGGATGATCGCACGGCAATATTTTTCAGTTTCCAGGATCTGATATTGTATATTTCGCAGAAATATGAACTTAAAATCAGGACAGGAACAAACAGGACAATCCAGGTACTGGAAAATTTAAGGGTGGTTACCTGCCGGGAGGCAGCTGTATTAATAAAGATGATAATAATCAATCCAAGGACGGCATCACCACCCATTAGAATGATCTGTTTTCTGATAAGACTTCCTTTTGCCAATACACCCACGGGGTTTATCCTGTAAAATTCGACCTGTTTTTTTTATGAAACAATTTGTTTTATGCAACAGCGTACATAAAAACTCTTTTGGCTCCGCGCATTTGGCCCATGTTTTGTCAGAATCTCTGATTCCTTGAGCAGAACCCAGGCAAGCAATGCCAGCAACTCATCTGCATCTCCTTAATTTCCTGTTTTTTTGACAGGAAATGAGGAACAAAGCACTAAAACTTTAATACCAACCCGCTCCATGGCGATTATCAGTGCTTTATTCTGATATAATACAGGATTGCCAGTGTCAAGCAATTACAAATTTTAATTTAAGCTACGACCTTTAACCGAAAGATAAAAAGGACCCAATCAAAAATAACTTTACATTTTACTGCCATATTGACAATATACTCACCGAATCGCCATGAATCCTTTAAGGATATCCTATGGATCTGCACCATGGCGGTTTTTTATAACCGCCATGAGGCGGATCTGGATTCAAGCCCAGACCCGTCTCAAAGAATCAAAGATTCTGACAAATTATGAAATAAACGTAAAGATTTGCGTTCTATTGCTTATAAAAAAAAAGGAGCAGATAAAATGCTGTGCAAAATCAATCCTGTTAAAACAAAAAGCTGGAAAAATCTTTTAGAGCATTACCGGGAAATAAAAAATATTCACATGAAAGACCTTTTTAAAAAAGATAAAAACCGGTTTGATAAATTTTCAATTAAGTTCAATGATTTGCTCATCGATTT
>WFQS01000680.1 GCA_015486915.1 Desulfobacteraceae bacterium | reverse complement strand
TAAGCAGAACCAATTTATACTTGTGCATTCAGCAGACTGTCAAGAATTTTGTCTTTTTATTTTTTGCGGTTTTACAACCTGAATAACCTCAATTTTACGAACCGATTGTACATCTCTGTCCGCCATGAGATCAGCGGGCTGAATGAGAAAAAATCTGCCACCTTTTTTTATGGGATGATTATCCATACGGTCTGCAATAATCATACTATCGCCTTTATAATTTAAAAATAGTTCACCATAGGAGAAAAGAGCGCGGTACCCATCCGGTGCTGAGACCATAAACACGGTTTTTAAATTATAATTTAAGCCGGCATCTTCAAAAAGCGACTTCAATGGAACACCCTTAAAATCTACAATTCCATGATACCCTTTTCCCTCACCGATCATTTTTGCCTTGAGCCCAATATGCCT
This sequence comes from Desulfobacteraceae bacterium, assembly GCA_015486915.1. The sequence goes on along the minus strand of WFQS01000680.1, from coordinate 7,772 downwards.
GTATGATGACAAACTCCTAAGAATCAAAGGCTTTTTCACCGCACCGGTAATTGTTAATACCGGAGAAAAAAGCAGTGTCTGTTTTTCTTTTACAACCCTTGGATGAAGATCAATGACTTCAATGGACTTAATACCATCTAAAGACCGGTCTGAAAATCTATCTTCACTTATAACAAGCTTTGGAAACACAATTTTTCTGTGAAGCTTTGCAAGTCGTGATTTATACACCCCGGGGGCGTGGCAGATTTTACAACTATGATGGGGAATTATCGGATTTGCAAAGGCGGCAACAATTATATCTGCAGGGTTTTGATAAAAAATTTCACCCCAGGAAAGGACAATTGCCTTACCATTATTATCAGTCACAATGACTGCAAGATCAACATTTTTTGAAAAATCAGTATTTACCTTTTTTATGGAGGCAATTTCCAGAAGTGTTTTTAGTGGAACCCCCCGATAACGGAACACTCCGTTGTACCGGCCGTCCCGGGTGACTTCGTCAAGCTGGACCTGTACAGACTGGAATTGCGCAAGATCATTTAAATCAAGTTTTAAAGGATGTTCCACGATTCCGGAAATCCTGACATAGCTTTGAGAACCTGCAAATGCATTAAATGTTAATACAAACACACAAACGATAATTATAAAAAAAAATCTGACTTTCATATGGTTATTTCTCCCATTTTTTTTGATATGAAACTCGCTTGGATCCGGCCACCGGAGATGGTCTGAAAATCTTCAGATCCGCCTCATGGCGGTTACACAACATGTAAAAATTATCAAGTATAAAATTAAAAAAAATGGGCATCCTTTATTCTCACCTGTAATTCAGTTGATATATTTTTAAAAAACAGGGGCAATATCCTCTCAGAAGGGGGGGGAGAGAGATGGATCAGTTTTTAAAAAACACACGCTTATTACAAAGCAGTATAAAGGATGCCGGGTTGGCTGTTTAAAAAGCTGCCATGAGGCAGATCTGAATTTTTCCGTGTCATGATTAAAATTTTGCGGAAATTGCAATCCATATACTTCGTCCAGGTGCCGGAAAACCGGATGCAGGTTCATAGTTTCTGTCAAAAATATTATCCACTGCCATAGATGCCTCCCAATGTTTTAAAAATTTCTGTGTAATTTTACCGTTAAATATAGTGAAAGAATCAGCCTCAAGTATAGAAACAGAAGGATTATCCGGCGTGGGCAACTGGGAATACGTGGAATCCGCATAGAGCATATTAAGGTAAAAACAAGTTCCGGAAGATGATAATTTATACTTTAATGATCCATCCACCTTGTGTTTGGGGATACCTGTAACCTTGTCAGTAACCCGTCCCGGGCTTTTGTCCCTGGCATCATTATAAGTATAACCCATATGCAGGCTCAGATTTTCCATTGGTGTTAATTCAGCGTTAAATTCAAAACCTGTCATTTTAACTTTTGCATAATTCATGTATGTTCCGCTTGAATGCTGACCATCACGGGTTATTTTATCTGAAACATCATGATAAAAAGGAGAAAGTGCAAGTCTCAGTGCTTGTCCGAATTCTTTTGATACACCAGCGCTGTAGTTAATGCTTTTTTCTGCATTTAAATTTGTGTTGCCCGATCTTGTGGAATACAATTGTTCAAGGGTTGGAAACCTTGTTTTTTTTGCTATGGATGCAAAAACCTTAGTTGATTTGGGAAATGTGTATGAAACGCTTATCAAAGGATTGATTTCATCCATATTCCCAGGTGTATCAAGCTTTTGCTGTTGAATTAAATTACCCGTTGCCCTATCTGTAATATTTTGTTCCGCCCTGTCCACATTGAACCAGTCATAACTTACGCCCGTAACAATGGTCAAATTTTTTACACGAAAGAAGGTATTTTCAAGCCCCATGGAACCTGTATATGAAAATGACTTGGCAAAGGGAAGATAAGTATCATCGCGCTGTTTGTGTGAATCCCCCCTGTAATGAACAGCCATTTTTAAAGAATCCCACTCAACGGGTTTAAAATCAAAAAGCATCATCCCCCCTGCAAGATAGTCCTTGTATCTGCTGTCAGCTATCCTGGTTTTATAGGTTTCATCGGGATAAGATACATAATCATCCACATGGTTGTGATAAAAAAGTTTTCCCTGAAAACTGAATTTATCCGACAGTCTCTGCCTGCCGCTGAGGTCGATGCCCCAATCGTCATATTTTTCTATTCTTGAAAAATATGAAAATGCAGGTCTTGATGTGAACACCTTGATGGAATCGAGATTAGGAGGACTCCCCTTGTCAGAAGCTGAATAATGGAAATTCAGATAATATTCAGAATCGGGTGAAGGCTCCACTCCCACCTTTGCCCAGAAGCTGTGATTTTCATAATCGGAATTATCGCGAAAATTTCCTCCGTCTTCGAGGTAGGCGGTCGTGGTCGTCCCCGGTTTTCTTTTTATTTCACCAAAACGCGGTTTGAAATTGTCAGACAACCTCCATGCATCTGATTTTTTATATGTATAGTTAAGCCAGTAATTAAAATTACCGTATTTCATTCCGTGGGATAATGAAACACGGGATGCGTTTTTTTCTCCTGCCTCAAATTTTGCCGAAATAAAAGGTTTACCCGAAGCTTTTCTGGTAATTATATTTATTACTCCGGCCTCTGCATTTGCCCCGTAAAGCACAGACTGATTTCCCTTTTGCACGATAATTTCAGACACATTATCTGTTGTGATCTGGTTTAGATCAAGTTTTCCGTATTTTGTTTCATAATAAGGAACTCCGTCGATCAATATTAAAATATGACTTTGATCAAAACCGTGGATTGTCACATCAGGCTCATTTTTATAACCTGTTGTTACAAAAAGTCCGGGTACAAATTGTAAAGCATCGGCAACGGTATGACTGTTTTCAGCTTTGATTTTTTCACTTGTCACAACCGTTGAGATACCTGTTTTCCTGTGCTGCTTTTTCCCCGTAACAATAATCTGTCCAAGAGAATAGACCTTAAATCCGTTATCCTGCACCTGTGAATTGGTTTCAGCCGGAACCGTACCTGCGGCACACACAATAAACAGGGCAATAAGCATTAAAATTAATAACTTTTCATTTGGTTTCAGTATCATGTTCTTCATTCCTTTTTTTGTATGAAACTCCGATGAATTTTGGTTGTACCAGGAGTTTCGATATCTGTTGATATACGGTTCCTCTGGATTTTCAGAACCGCTAATGGCAGTTATTCCCGCCACGTGATTCCAAGGTAAAAAAAAATTCCCAAAATCATTAATGGATAAATTATAAAAAAAGCGTACAGCACTGGATTTTTCGAAATAATAATTTGAACGCCGATTTTTCTTTCATTTTTACTGATATTTTTGCCATTTCTATATACCTTACGTATCTGGCTTTGAAACGCCAGCGGTACAAATCGTTTCAGAGTAATCTGCATATTGCTGAAGCAAAAGGGTTTAAGTATAAAAATTCTGCCATTACAAAGGATATCCCCGTTTTTGATAAGCTGAATATCTGCATAATTGGAATTATAGTGAAAATTATTTGCCGTGAGATCCCGGTGATGTAATTTAAGTGAAGCAAAATTATCAATAAAATGTATCTGTTTAAGCCTTACGCTGTACACATCATCAAAATTAAAGGATTGACCGCAATTCAGATAAATATTTTTATATTTATAACCGGATATAAAACCGATGAAGTGGCATAAAGCTGCAAACCCAAACAAAATATGAACAAAAAGCATTATATATTTTGAAATATCGGTTTTTTTACCACTGATTAATCTGAAAAATCTGTTCCAGGAGCAAAAAACAAGGTTGATACCAAGGATAACCATAACAATACATAAACATACAAACCAAATCTTTAAAACCGGCACTCCTTTTTGTGGATGCGCCAGCCAGTCCAACAGAATCATATCGTTCATATGATGGAACCCATCCGAAAACTTTTCACTATTGAAAAGTAAAATTCCAGCAGTGCACAACAGAATAAGTATAGCTACAGTCCATGATGCAAATGACATGGATGAAAGTTTTTTTGTGATTTCTCTCAATCAATCCCCCTGATAACCATGAAGACAAGCATGACAACACCGCCCATACCAGCTACAATTGATTGAATACCTGAATTATTTTTTTTACTTTTCCGGATATGAAAAGCCAGCATCAAATAAAAAAAAATAAATACCGATTGCAGATGACCGTCACTCCACTGCCATATATCTGCCCATCCTTTCTGGCACCAGACCATACCCGAGAATTCCGAAACAAGAAACAAGACAGTGCCAAGCAAAAGAAGATTCCTTCCTTGATGAAAGGTTTTTCTGTAAACTGAAAACGAACTTTTATTTCCGGCGATGAAAACTCTTTTTTTCAGGCTTGATGTGAAAAAAAGAGCAGAAGAAAAAAGCAGCATTGAAAGTGACAGCACACGGAACAGAAAAAAACATACAGCATATGGGTAATTATAATCGTATCGGGATGCAGCAGGAATTTTTGGAAAAACCAAGGTGATACCAAAGAGCAGAAGAACTACAAGCCATACCATGACAACTGCATCATGCGAAGAAATAAAGGTTCTTACGGGCAATACTTTTATCTTATCCCATCCTGTAAAAAAAATGCACATGCATGCCAGGATGAACGATGCTGACATAAGCGACTCAAACAGATTAAATACAGGAAGATGTCCGGCAGTATCTGCGATATGAATTAAAAGCGCCCCATTGATCAAAAGCCCTGCCATACCGGAGAAATACTCAAGTTTTTGCAGCTTTACAATGTGTAGCAAAAACGCAGACACATAAAACAAAAAGGCTCCTTCGTAAAAAAACAGGATAATCAACGTCCCTCCAAAAAAAATAATGAATAAATATTTTTTCAGTTCAAACCAGCAACAATAAAACATAACGATGCAATTAAGCATTTTAGTCTTTTATTGTCAATATTTTTTTATAATATCTAATTATTTTTTTATACATCCTATTTATAACCTAAAATTACTAATAATGACTTTTAATATTTTTTGATAAATCCATGGGGAAGATCCGGTTATCGAGCTTTAAAAGAACCAAAAATTTTGGCAGCAAGCTTTACTCTGCTGGAAAAGCAGGCAGGCCACGCCATGAAACATTTATCAGGTAAAGTATTCTCATTGAATAACAGAAAACAATTGATTTTTTAAATTTTGTCCCTGATAATATGCGCTGTCAAAAACAGCATTGCATAGATTGCTTTTTGAATAAAAAAAGGGTAGTTGAACTTATGTTGCGGCAAATTATGATTAAAGGGTTTTCAAAATGAAAAAAATGCAGATTTATAAAGTATATCCTGCAATTCCGGAACCTCTTGCGTTCCTGGATTATCTTGCAAGAAACCTCTGGTGGTGCTGGAATCACGAGGCAATTGAACTTTTTGAGAGAATCGATCAAAGGCAGTGGGAAGCAATAGGGAAAAATCCTGTGGCTTTTCTTTCCAGGATATCCCAGAAACGGTTTGATGAACTTTCAAAGGATGATAGTTTTTTGGATCATCTCGGCCGGGTGAAAGCAAAATTTGAAAAAATGTTTTCATCGGTCTCTCAAATCAAGGATTTTGATTTAAATGTAAAAGAGACAACCGCTTATTTTTCCATGGAATTTGGTCTTCATGAATCGCTGCCGTTTTTTGCAGGAGGACTTGGTATCCTTGCCGGAGATCATCTAAAGGCCGCTTCTAATCTGGGTATTCCTTTAACCGGTATTGGCATTATGTTCCGGGAAGGATATTTCAGGCAGTTTCTTGACCATAACGGGTGGCAGCAGGAAACCTATCCCATAAATGATGTTTTTGATCTACCGGTCCAAAAAGTAACGGACAGTTCGGGATTTGATATAAGAGTTGAAATACCCGGGCCCAAAGGTATGATCACCGCCTGTGTCTGGCAGTTGAGGGTAGGCAAAATCAGACTTTTTCTTCTTGATACAAATCTGCCGGAAAACCCGGAAGTTATACGAAATATCACCTCCAGACTTTATGACAGTCATTATGAAACTCGTATTGCCCAGGAGGTGTTACTGGGCATTGGCGGTATAAAGGTGCTCACCGCCATGGATATTTTTCCAAATATATGTCACATGAATGAAGGACATTGTTCCTTTGCCGGGCTGGAACGGATTTCCATTATTATGGATAAATACAATTTAGACTTTCAAAGTGCCATTGAGCTATGTAAGAGAAGCTGTATTTTTACTACCCATACACCCGTTGCCGCAGGACATGATGAATTTCCAAAAGAACTTATTCGGCCGTATATTAAGCCCTATGCTGTAAAATTTGGTATCTCTGAAAAAAAGCTGCTGTCCTGGGGTGAGCCATCCGGAACAAAGGATACCGGAAAATTTTCCATGTTTATTTTCGGGGTCAGATTCTCTGGCTATATAAACGGTGTAAGCCGTCTTCACGGTGAAGTGGCCCGCCGCATGTGGCAGTCTTTATGGCCGAAACGTCCCGTGGAAGAAATACCGATTTCCCATGTAACCAACGGTGTACATATCTGTTCTTATATCTCCCGGCACAAAAATTCTCTCCTGGAACGCTATTTATCTTCGGACTGGTCCAGCATGATGTACAACCCGGACCTTGTTTCAAGAATAGACAATATTGAGAATTCTGATCTCTGGCATGTCCATGAGCTGGACAGATCCAATTTAATCAGAAAATGCAGGCAGCTTTTATTAAAACAATATGAAAAACGAAACGCCCCGAAAAACATTCTCGACGAAGTTGTAACTGTCATGAACCCCCGGATTCTGACCATATGTTTTGCAAGGCGGTTTGCCACTTACAAACGGGCTGGACTCCTTTTAAAGGATATACCACGCCTGACAAAACTCATAACCGATGAAAAAAGGCCCATACAGATAGTATTTGCAGGCAAAGCTCATCCAAATGATAATGAAGGCAAGAATATCATTAAACAGATTGTTGAATTTGGAAGGGTTTACGATGTGAGACACAGGGTGATATTTCTTGAAAATTATGACATCAATATTGCAAGACATATGGTGCAGGGATGTGATGTGTGGCTGAATACGCCGAGAAGGCCAAATGAAGCCTGCGGAACTTCCGGTATGAAGGCTGCGGCCAATGGCGGGTTAAATCTTTCCATCCTCGATGGATGGTGGTGTGAAGGATTCAGGGAAGACAGGGGATGGGGCATTGGAAACGGAGATCATTATGATAACGATAAATACCAGGACGAGGTTGAAAGTCAGGCTTTGTTCAACATTCTTGAAAATGAAGTGATCCCTAAGTTTTACGACAGAAAAAGGGGCGCTCCTCCGGTAAAATGGATAAAAATGATGAAAGAAGCGATGAAAATGGCAATTATGGATTTTTCCAGTTACCGGATGGTAAGGGAATATTCGAAAAGATTCTACATTCCGGCATCAAAAAATTTTAAGCAGCTGACGGAAAATCATGCCGTTAAAGCAAAAAAACTCGCCAAAACTCAATCCAGGCTGATCTCCCTGTGGGAAAATATCAGTTTATCAAAACCACAACTGATAACAGAATCTGATTTCATTGTCGGGGACACCTTGAGAATCACCCTTAAAGCTTTCCTTGGGGAGTTGACCCCTGACGATGTAGAAGTCCAGATTTATCACGGAAAAATAAGATATTTTGATCAACTTGAAGGAAGTCGCGCCGAGACCATGTGGCTGCAGGAAACCATTGCTGACGGTATTTACATTTACGCCTGTACGATCACCTGTTCCGATTCCGGAAGATTCGGGTATACAGCAAG
>WFQS01000679.1 GCA_015486915.1 Desulfobacteraceae bacterium | reverse complement strand
TCGTATCAACAAGAGCTGTTGTGTTCACCCCGGAAAAGAGACTGTCTATATCTTTATCTTCTTTCACCTCAACCATGGAGCGGATGGCTTGTCCTAAGAGATCAGAATATTTTGTCATATCCCGCCCGTCGCGAGTTTGGGTGTTGAACAGTCTACAAACGGAAGATATTGGATTGCTTAGCCCCTTACAGCTGTTTCTGACCAGATCCAGCAGTGGCTTTACCTGCGTATGGTCGGTGATAACTTCACCGTCACTGCCGATATAAATAAGATAATAGGGGTGCAACCGGTTATGCTGATTGATATTAACGCTCGAATTACGGTTGCGAAGAGTAAAGATAACGCCAGGCTCAAGTCCTATCTCTGGTTTGGATGGCACGACTGCATGCAAGCCACTTGGCAGATGCCCTAAATCACCATGGCTCTTTATGTAACCTAAAAGATCCATTCGAAAGTCATTTAAGCCCAGATCAGTAATATTGACTCCTGTTTTTAAATCTTCCAGTTCTATCACCTCTTCCTGCAAACGGCGGAGCTGTTCTTTGCGATAGGTCACATCATTTGCCTTGGCGGACAGGACATTGTCATCCCCCGTGCCGGTCAGATCCACAATGTGCATCCGGTTTTCGACCCGCTCTTTCAGATTGATATATTCATCCAGGGAGATGTCAGGCCAGTAGTTGACCAGCTGGATGGAGTCGTTGGGTGAACCAATACGGTCTATACGGCCAAAACGCTGAATAATGCGAACCGGATTCCAATGAATGTCATAGTTGATCAGATAATCACAGTCTTGAAGGTTTTGCCCTTCAGATATGCAGTCAGTCCCAATAAGCACATCAATTTCGCCGGATTCATCTGGAAGAATAAGAGACTTTTCTTTTGAAACAGGGGAAAACAGGGTTAATATGGACTGAAAATCATAGCCCCGCTTGCGTGCAAGACTCAAAGTGGTCTTTGGTGCATCTTTACCAGTAATACGACCTGAATGAATGTCTCTTGACAATAACTCCTCGGCCAGGTTTGCGTAAAGGTAATTGGCTGTATCTGCAAAAGCGGTGAAGATGATGATTTTCTTGTTGCCGGGATTTATTGGATTTTTGATTTTTTCCAATATATGTCTTTTGAGGTGCTGAAGCTTTGAGTCATCTGATGGACTCACTTTTTTCATTTCAGTCAGAAGGTCGGTAATTATCAAACGATCTGTTTTTAGATCATGCTCCCATGATGACAAATCCATATCTGCCAAGCTCACCTGAACCTTGCCACCGATCATGAAATCACCAAGACCATCATCATCCAATTGAGAATTGATAATGGAAAATGGAGAATCATCATAATTGTCAATTGTGAATTCTCCATTATTCATTGTCTGGTATTGATCTATTTTTTCAAGCATATTATTATGATTTTCTTCAAGAGCACCCAAAGTTAATCTGAAAGACTCAACTGAACTTTCAAGGCGCTTGAGCAGGTTGGTTGTCATTAACGACTGAAGGCTTTTTTCTCGATCTGTATGTTTGAGTTTGCCTTTACCGCCTTCTACGGATGTGTCATAGAGCTCTTCATATTTTTTGATTCGGCTTGGCAGAATATAACTGACCGGTGCATAGACGGAGAGTTTCAGGAGTGTTAGTTGTGCATAAATATCATTAAAGCTCATTACATCAGGACGATCTGTCAATGGGCAGCGGAATGAAAGTGGTTTTCTTCTTTTTGGAAATTTCCCAATATCCGTCGTGTCGTAAAATGTTTCAATGTGCTTTCTGGAGCGGGCTATAGTCACACTGTCTAACAACTCAAAGAAATCAAAATCAAGAGCATCCAATATGGATTTGGCAGTACGTTTTTCCGGAGGCAATTTAGGCCATGAATTAAAAACAGTTTGTGCTCGTCTGAATATTTCCTCTACACTTTTTTCGGTGCGAAGTTTTTGGCTCAAGTTTTCTGATTCGCCCTCGTAGGCAAGTGCAAGCTGATTCCTAAGATCATTAAACCTGTTGTTTACCGGTGTGGCAGAAAGCATTAAGATCTTTGTTTTTACGCCATCCCTAATGACCGTATTCATTAACTTCTTGTATCGGGTCTCTTTATCTTTGTAGGCATTGTTATTTCGGAAGTTGTGTGATTCATCTATAACAACAAGGTCGTAGTTACCCCAGTTGATTTTTTGCAAGTCTATTCCTGATGAAAATCCGGACTCTCTCGAAAGATCAGTGTGGAATAACAGATCATAATTAAGCCGATCCTTTGCCAGAATATTTGTCTTATAATTACTTCGATAGGTTTGCCAATTGTCTTCTAACTTTTTTGGACACAGTACAAGCACTGAGCGATTGCGGAGTTCATAGTATTTTATGACTGCCAGAGCTGTAAAGGTTTTACCCAACCCTACGCTGTCAGCGAGAATACAGCCGTTATAGCTTTCCAGTTTATTGATGATTCCTGTTGCGGCATCCCGCTGAAAATTAAACAGCTTATTCCACACGATGCTGTTTTTGTAGCCGGTCAGATCGTTGGGGAGCACGTCTTCGTTCAGATCTTCAAGAAATTCGTTGAAAATATTATACAACATCAGAAAATATATTTTTTCCGGTGAATTTTCCTGATAAACGGATTCTATATGTGTACAAATAGCATCTGTTACATCTTGTAATTTTTCCTGGTCATTCCAAATCTGATCGAAAAGCTGAAGATAGGTAGTTGTAAGTGGTGCTTCATCAATTTTATTAATCAGGTTAGAAACAGCATCCCCCCGTTGGTAGCCAAGGTCAACTGCTGTAAACCCATGCAAAGGCATATATGCAATTTCCTCACCACCTGAATTCAGGCAGGCAAATTGTTGCATTGGAGCTTTAGTCGCGTTTGAACGAAATGTTGCCTTGTGTTTTATCCAGACAGCACATTCTTTGGCTATTGCTCTTTGGGTAAGCTTGTTCTTGAGCTGAATCTCAAACTCATTCCCGTATAAGTTACGCTCACGCTGTCCTTTGGGAATGTGGAACTCTTTTCGCTGCCGGTTAATTTTATCTGTAACCTCATTAGGAACAAAGGCATGGGCTGTAAAAATAAATTCAAGGGAATCTATTTTTTCCAATTCTTTTTTTAGAGCTTCAAATGCGTATATGGAAAAGCATGAGGCTGCAATTTGCAATTTTGCACCTGGCTTGAGCGTCCTTTTCAAATCATCACCCCAGAAAGTGTTTATATTATCCAGAATTTGCATGGTCTTTTGCCGCCTATTTTTTCATAACTTCAACACAATGCATTATTTGCTCTTGTTCAATTCATCAGAAGAATCTGCCCCGCTGGTACAAGCTCTGGCCGTTCGGGTTGAAGCCATCCAGTCATTTTCGTTCCTGACAGACAAATTTAAAGGGCTGGATTTGCTACTCTTTTAAGTTTTCATGACGAATGTATTTTCACTGCATAACGTTATTGAAAAATAAATTGTAATCCAATATATATGCAAACAGGCTTTTAAACAATTAAATCTTTGCAATGGAGATAAATATTTTGGCAGACAAATTAAAAAATGATTTTTCCCTTTATTTAGAACCCACCGTTTTTATTGACAGTAACTCCCATACGATAATTGAATATTCTGATAACATCTGTAAAACAATCAAATCTGACATTGATAAGGCAATAGGATTATATTATGCCGTCCGGGATGAAATAACATACAACCCTTATGATATTGATTTTTCTGAAAACGGAATGAAGGCGAGCAGTACCCTTGAAAAAAAATCCGGATTCTGTATCACAAAAGCCATATTATTGTCAGCTGCTGCAAGGGCACAAAAAATACCTGCAAGACTTGGTTTTGCAGATGTAAAAAATCATATGATAACGAAAAAACTGAGAGATCTCATGGAAACGGATATTTTTTTGTATCACGGCTATGCTGAATTATTTCTTGATGGAAAATGGGTTAAAGCAACGCCTGCATTCAACAAAAGCCTTTGCGAAAAATTTAATATTCAGCCCCTTGACTTTGACGGAAGAAACGATTCAATTTTCCATGCTGCGGACAATTCAGGCAATAAGCATATGGAATATATCAAATATCATGGCCATTACCATGACCTGCCAATGGATGAAATCTATCAGGCCTATTGCAGATATTACCCCAATATGGCTAAATATACCGGTCAATTCAGCGATTCAGGAAAAATTAAAAATAAATTTGAAGAAGAATCTCCTGATGGGAAACAAAAATAAAATCAACCTGAATTAAAAGACATAATTATTGCAGGCCAATGCTGAAAAGTTTTGTATGGGAAGCACCTGAAGGCTTAAGTTCACTTTGAAACAGATCAATTGCAGGACATGGAAAAGATTTGGATACATTATCTTTGAAATCATCTGTTAATTGAATAATAGTGGACGTGTTCTGTGACTTACGTAATCTTGCAAGTGTGATATGGGGATTAAATTTTTTGGTTTCCTTTTTAAATCCTGCCAAATCAAGATCGGTTTCAAGATCACATTGAATTTTTTTAAGCCTGTTAGCCTCTCCTTTTATACCAGCCCAGATTATTCGGGGCCTCTTTTTTGAGGGAAAAATTCCAATTCCACCTGCAGAAAGTAAAAATGATTTATGAAATTTTGCCGTTTTTCTCATGGCTTCCGCAATTGTTTCAATATCTTGTTTCATGGTATTGCCGATGAATTTTAAAGTAATATGCATCGTTTCAGGTCTTGCAAAAGAGGCATTAATATCTTTTCTTTTTATTTCATCCTGAATATTTTTCAAAAAAGAAACAATTTCCCTGGGCAGGGAGATTGCAACAAAGGTGCGGATTATTTTTTCATGACAAAAAGTTTGCTTTTTCATTGTAATTCAATTATTCAATACTGAGAAATAAAAAATACTACAGCAGTATTATTACATCATTTACAACTTATGATAAATAATATTTTAAAAAAAATTTTAGCCATTGGTTTAAATGAATTATGAGTAAAAAATTGAATGCTTAAACTTTTACATAACTGCCATGAAGCAGTTTATAAGAAAGAGCTCATTTTTGACAGCGTAACTGATGCTCTTTCCATGTTCGTTGAGAGGCGCTGTAACGCAGTTCAGATCCGCCTCATGGCGGTTATAAAAAAACTAAGTTAGGGGGCCAAGGGACAGTCTGTACTGAAATCAGCTTGATTGAAAAAGGTTGTCTCTATTAGCGGCAGGCCGGATTTTAAAGACCTGTTTTAAGGCTGTAATGGATATTGAAACTCTTATCATTTAAGGTATTTTTCAGGAGTTTCACAAGAAAAGGAGGGGAGAAATGTCAAAAATATTAAGGATCAACACAAAGGAAAAAACTTCTGTTTTTGAAGAACCGTCTGAAGAATTATCCGGCCTTGGTGGAAGAGCACTCACATCAAAATTGATATTAAATGAAGTTCCGGGGACCTGCCATCCCCTCAGTTCTGCCAATAAACTCGTCATTGCACCAGGACTTCTTGCAGGTACTGCTGCGGCAAATTCAGGCAGACTTTCAGCCGGAGCAAAATCCCCTTTAACAGGCGGAATCAAGGAAAGCAACTCAGGCGGGCTTGTGGCACAGAAACTCGCCAGACTCGGAATTCAGGCATTAGTATTAGAGAATAAACCGGAAAATGACTCCTACAGCATAATAGTTATAAAAAAAGACTCTGTTGAGATTCTTCCTGCAGACCAGTATCAGGGTATGGGAAACTATGAAATAATGGAGAAACTCTGGGAAAAGTACGGTGAACATACCGGAATAATGAGCATAGGCCAGGCAGGAGAACAGCGCCTTAAAGCTGCCAGTATACAGCAGGCAGACCCAAAGGGAAGACCCGGCAGAGCCCTTGGCAGGGGCGGACTTGGCGCAGTTATGGGGTCAAAAAAGATTAAAGCCATTGTTGTTGATGATAAAGGCTGTGACAGGATTTCTCCAGCTGATGCAGATGCGTTTAAGGCGGCAAATAAAAGATGGGTCGGCATGTTAAAAGAACACCCTGTTACAGGTCAGGGACTTGCAGGTTTCGGCACGGCAATACTTGTTAATATTGTTAATGAGGCAGGCGCCCTGCCAACAAAAAATTTCAGATCGGGTCGTTTTGACAATGCCGGTGATATCAGCGGTGAAAAAATGGTTGAACTTATAGAAGACAGAGGGGGAATTACCGCTGAAGGATGCCATCCCGGATGCGTTATAAAATGTTCCCAGGTTTACCATGATAAAGACGGGAAATACCTGACATCAGGATTTGAATATGAAACAATCTGGGCCATGGGTGCCCATACAACCATCCATAACCTTGATGAAATTGCCATGCTTGACAGGCTGTGTGATGATTACGGCCTTGATACCATAGAAACGGGTGTATCACTTGGCATTGCAATGGAAGGAGGTTTAATTGAATGGGGAGACGGCAAAGCAGCCATCGAGCTGTTAAAACAGGTGAAACTTGGAAGTATTAAAGGAAAAATGCTTGGAAACGGGTCGGTTTTCACGGGAGATGCCCTTGGAGTTGACAGGGTGCCTGCAGTGAAACGTCAGGCGCTTCCGGCCTATGATCCAAGATCCGTCAAAGGAGTTGGGGTAACTTACGCCACGAGCCCCATGGGAGCTGACCATACAGCAGGTTACGGGGTTACCGCAAATATTTTAAGTGTCGGAGGAACCGTTGATCCTTTGAAAAAAGAGGGTAATATTGAACTTTCAAAGAACCTGCAGATTGCAACGGCAGCAATAGATGCAGCGGGCTTATGTCTTTTTGTAGCCTTT
>WFQS01000678.1 GCA_015486915.1 Desulfobacteraceae bacterium | reverse complement strand
TTTCATGCGGCCTGCCACTTCTGCTCACCATCTCAGTATTACAGGCGTGGATGAAAAAACAGGGTGTTGATCTGACCGTGATTGGAATATTCTCACTTGTGGGGCTTCCATATACTTTAAAATTTCTATGGGCCCCGGTTTTTGACAGGTTCACCCTGCCTTTTCTCGGAAGGAGAAAGGGGTGGCTTGTAACAGCCCAGATCCTGCTAATTTTATCCATCTGTTCCCTGGGATTTACCAAACCTGCAAAAGCTCCGTTTATGGTTGCCTTTGTGGCCTTGCTTGTCACCTTTTTCAGTGCTTCCCAGGATATCGTCGTGGATGCCTACCGCAGGGAAGATTTAACTGATAATGAACTTGGACTGGGATCATCCATGTATATTTATGGTTACAGGATGGGGATGCTCTTAGCTTCCGGAGGGGGGCTTATCATGGCGGATCATATTCCTTTTTCCATGGTGTACATAATTCTCGGACTATGCCTGATTCCTGAAGTTGTTGTCTCCTGTTTAACGCCGGAACCCGCCAATATTCCCGGAAAACCGACATCAATCTCAGAAGCTGTAATCGAACCCTTAAAAGAATATTTCAGCAGGCAGGGTGCTGTTTATATTTTAATCTTCATACTTTTATACAAAATAGGCGACAGCATGGCAGGCGCCATGACCACTCCATTTTACCTTGATATTGGATTTTCCATGTCGGAAATAGGCACCATTGTAAAATTATTCGGTTTCTGGGCAACCCTTGGCGGAACATTTGCTGGAGGGGTGATAATGCTGAAACTCGGGATAAACAAAAGCCTGTGGATATTCGGATTCTTCCAGGCAGTATCCACAGCGGGCTTTGCCCTGCTTGCAGTTACAGGACACAGTATTGCCATGCTTGCAGCAGTGATAGCCTTTGAAAATATTGCAAGCGGCATGGGTACTGCAGCCTATGCTGCATTCATGGCAGCAATGACAGACAAAAGATTTACGGCAACTCAATATGCCCTTTTAACAAGCCTAATGGGAATCCCGCGGGTTATGGCATCGGCTCCCACGGGTTATCTTGCAAAACTCTTTGGCTGGGAAAATTTTTTCCTGTTCTGCACCTTTGCAGCCCTGCCCGGAATGCTGCTCTTATTTAAATGCGCGCCATGGAATAAACCGCACAACTCAACTCAGTACCGGGCGTGAATTTTATCATATTCTTATAAACGGCCATGAGGACCAGCTGAACAACAAATTAAAAAAAGGTTATAAAAATTACTACAATGAACACAATCAATAATATCAGCAACAAAAACAGCGGCAATGATTATAAACTTCAAAATATTATAAAAAAGGAAAAAAAACTTGCGGCCATCAGAAAAGAGATCCTTGACCTTGATTCAAACAGGGCTTTAAATACGATTCTTAACTCAGACATGCCTGCAACACTTATCCAGTCATTTCCCGATCAGGACTTTTATTTTCTAATGTACCAGATAGGTGTTGATGATTTTATCCCTATCCTGTCCATGGCTTCATTTGAACAATGGGAGTATATTCTTGACATGGAGGTGTGGAATAATGACGTGATCGATATTCCACGGATGACCCGGGCTCTTAATCTTCTTTTCAAGGCCGATCCAAAACGGCTTATGAGGTGGATTATCAATGAGAAACCTGATTTTATCGAGTACTATTTTTTTAAAAATATACAGGTTAGAATCAGGGAACATGATGAGGACCCATCTGATTTTGAAGACGGGTACAGAACAATCGATGACGTATTTTATGTTAAATTTCCCGAAATACCCGATACCCTGCCGGATTATTTCAGTGAAAATATTGATGTTGCAGAACTTAAAAAAAACAGGCAGGCTTCCCAGGAGCTTATTACAGCAATGCTCAACACAGTGGCAGATATGGATCTTTCAGTTTACCAGTCCATTTTGCTTGAATCATGTTCCATAATTTCCGCTGAAACAGAAGAAAGTCAACTGAGACTGAAAAATATTAGGCTTGCTGAAAAAGGTTTTTCTCCATATTATGAAGCTGTGGGTATTTATCAGCCCGTTGATCACCCTGATAAACTTAGGAGAAAACCCTCAAAATACATTAAAGCCCCTGTTTACGGTACAGACCTTCCGGTACCTCCACAATACCCGGCAGGCCTTCTTTCCAATGACAGCCTGTTTGCAAAATCAATCGCCCTTATTGAAGAGACTCTTCTTTTAAACCTTGAAAATGAATTTGCAGCCCTTGTGAACCGCCTTATATCTGCGGATAAAAAGTCAATACATGAAAAAGATGATCTTGAACAGATAATAAAAAAGGCGTGCAGTTACTTAGACCTTGGAATCGGATTGATTCACGGCAGCAAGGATCAATGCCTGCCCGGACATGGAGCTGCCATAATAAAAAAATACTGGCTTGAGGATATTTTCAGAATTGCATCTGCTGCAGGCATAAAACTCAAAGCAAAAGCAGAAAAATGGTATATAAAAAGTTTTTCAAAACAGAACAGCCTGCCGATGAGTTTTATGGGAGAACAATGGTTCGGGCTTCTTGGAGGACTGCTCCTTGACCGCCCCATGTATTTTGATAATTATGAAACAGGAACATTTTACAGGGAATTTGCAACTCCTGGAGATATTCAGCAAACATCAAAAAAGATCGATCAATTGGCGGCCTTTGATAAAATCGTTGGCATAATCTGCCCTGAAATAGAAAAAAAACCGTCTATCTATATAAATTATCAAAATATACTCTTCACCCTATGGACGAAAAACCGCCTTGGCATGGACTCATCTCTGAGCCCCATCCCCATGAATAAATTTAAAAAATTTTTCAAAGAACTGTTTGGCTTTAAGCAAAATAAGCAAAACAACATTAAAAATAATCAAAACGACATTAAAGATGATGAGAATAATAGAGAAATCAGTGCATGCCAAAGCATAAATATTAATAAGAGAAAAGATCTTGTACTGTGGCTTCTGGAGCAGCCGGATATAAAATCAAAAATAAAAAGCAAAGAGAAATTCTTTAAAACGATTCAACCTGTTTTTAACGCAATTTTTGATGAATTGGAAAATGAATACGGCCGTGTTAAACCCGATGATCTTGATCCCGGATTAATTTCCCATTTTATTTTGGAATAACTGCCATGAGGCAGATCTGAACAGCGTTACATCACCTCTAAAAATCAAAGATTTTGACGAACATAGAAAGAGCATTTATACTTTATCAGAAGTACGCTCTTTCTTATAAAACCGCCATGAGGCAGATCTGAAACAATGGGCTATAAAAGTTTACCGCACATTTTTGTTCCGGGCTTTATAGCCGGCTTTGCCATCACCGAGGGAATTACAATCAAAGTTGCAATAATTCCCCCTGCAAGCCCGCTTATGATGGTGATTGCAAAGGACTGAAAAAGATTTGATCCCACGGTGGTGCCTATTGCAGCGGGCAGTAATGCGGCAATGGTGGTAAGACTTGTAAGAAGTATGGGGCGCAGGCGCACAGATGCTGCCGAAAGCAGGGCATTGTTTGTATTTTTACCTGCAAAACGTTCTCTGTTGGCAAAATCAATGAGCACGATGGCGTTGTTCACGGCAATACCCACAAGGGTCACTGTACCCATTCCTGCCGAGATATCTATTCCCTGACCAGTTACGGCAAGCCCGATCAGGGCACATGCAAGGGATAATGGAATTGTCATTAAAATAACAAGAGGCTGGGTCCATGAACGAAACTGCATTGCCATGATAAGATAAATCAGCACCATGGCTGCAAGAACGGCAAAAACCATTTCAAGAAAAGTTTCAATGATAACATGGTACTGACCGGTGAAATCAATGCTGTAACCCCTGGGAAGCTTTACGGACTTGAATTTTTTACTCAATTTTTTCACCACGGACGGGATGCTGCCGTTAACTTCTGCAAGTAAAGTGATTTCGCGCTGGCCGTTGAGTCTTGTAATTGCAGCTGGTGCATGGCTTATTGTAATTTCTGCAACACGTTCCAATGGTATCCATTTTCCATCCATGGTCTGAATCGGCAGTTTTCTGATTGTGCTGATATTAAAAAATCGATGTGAATCATGGGACAGGCTGTGTTCACCCGGTAACTGACCAATGGCATCAATTCCTTTACAGGAGCCGGGTCCTTGACAGGTACTGAGATCCATTTTCACAATCACGCTTATCTGCTCTTTCTGCCTTATTATTTCCGTTGCTTCAACTCCGAACCGTGCAGCGGACAGGGTTGTTAAAATATTGGCAGCATCCACTCTGTATTGTGCAAGCAATGGATTGTTTATTTTCACATCTATTTCAGGAACCTTTATTTTTGTGTTATTCACCACGTTGGAGACAGCAGGCTCCTTTGAAAGTATGGTCTCAACTTTTCCTGCAAGGGATATGAGTTTATTCATATCTGTTCCGTAGATGGTAACCCCGAAAAGTGCGGGAAGCCCTGAAAAGCTTTCATCAATTTTTTCCTGAGTTGGCTGGTGAAAAAGAAGAACTGTCCCTTTTAGTTTTGAACAGGATTTTTTAAAATCCTTGATAATTTCTGTAATGGATCTTTTCCGCACATTTTTTGGTTTAAGCTTTACAAGGATTTCTCCCTGGTTCACACCTTCAATCTGGTACCCGTTTTCAGGAGAACCGGTTCTTCTGTAAACACATGAGACATCCTCATCTTTAAGGGCAATCCTGTCGATCCTGTCCCCTGTCCTGTTGCTTTCCGCAAGGGAGGTCCCCGGCGGCATGGTGTATTCCATGAGAATGGCACCTTCATCAATGGGAGGCAGTACAGATGCATCTCCCATTGTAAATATGGTAAAAACAGCGGCTGTTCCAATTAAAGCAGCGCTGAACCCCAGAACAAGACCTTTGTGCTTAAAGGAAAATTTCAGGGAACGCTGGAGCAGGTTATCAAGAAAACAAAGCATTCTTGCACCAGCAAAATTATTTTTTATGATCAACGGCTTTTTGATTCTGCCAAAAAGTGTCGGTACAAGAGTTAAGGAAAGAACAAGGGAAATAAGAAGGGCTGCACTTATTGTAAAACCAAAGGGCTGCATGAAAAGCGCTGCAATTCCCGTGATCATGAAAAGGGGAAGAAATGCCGCCACAGTGGTCAATGTGCCCGATGCATCTGCTCCTGCTATTTCAAGCGCCCCTTCAATGGCCGCCCTTTCTGATTGGGAAAAT
Source organism: Desulfobacteraceae bacterium (assembly GCA_015486915.1). The sequence continues at coordinate 3,329 of WFQS01000678.1, read as the reverse complement.
TTCTCCTGTTTTTTTGCTTCCTGCAATTGCCCTGCCATGACAGGTGCTTGTGTCGTTTCCTGTGCTTCTGCTGTGGCAGGCTCTTCTGTCGCTTCCGGTTCTGCTGCTGCATATTCTTCAATTCCGGATAATTGCCCTGTTGCAGCCTGCTTAACTGATTTACCGGAATTGACTGATCTGCCAGAATTGCCGTTTAAGCCTGCATGGCGGAAAATATTTTCCGCAACAACAATGGCATCATCCACAATCATGCCGATGGCAAGGCTTAAGCCTGTCATGGTTATAACGTTTAAACTCATACCAGCCCATTTCATTACAGCTGTTGTGGCAAGAAAAGTAACAGGTATTGTAAGGGCAACAATGAGTGTCGGCTTGAAAGAACCAAGAAAAAAATAAATAACGATTACGGCAAGCAGAGCACCTATAATAAGATCGTTCATGATTTCGTTCTGTGATTCTTTTATAATTTCCGACTGATCGTAAAATTTTTCAATCTTTGTCCCATGGGGAAAAAGACCTGAAAGACGGGAAAGTGCATGTTCAACTCCCGATGCCACACGGATTGTGCTTGCCCCAGGCTGCTTTCTGATGATAACTGCAACGGCAGGTATCCTGTTGCCTTTTATGGTGTAATGCTTTGGGGCACGGCCCTTAACAATCTTTGCCACATCCCTGAATAAAATGGATTTTCCCCCGTCATTTTTAAGGGCAACAGATCCTATGTCATCAATGGTTTTAAGGCGGGCATCCCCGCGTATCAGATATTCCCGGCCAAACCGGTCAAGATAACCTGTTACAGCGGAGATATTGTTCTTTTTCAATATTGACACAACATCATCAATCGTAAGGTTGAGAGACAGCAGGACCTCAGGTTTTATTTTTACATAAAAGGCGCTCCTGTCACCTCCAAGCACTTCCACCGAGGAAACACCTGCAATGCCCATGAGCCTTCCTGAAAGATCATGGCGGGCAATATTTCCAAGGGTTATCATATCAGATCCCCCGTAAATCACATATCCGCAGACCTCCTGCAGGGTCGTTCCAATATTTTCAAGGTGGGGGATCACGCCCCGCGGCAGCCTGCCTGCAAGCCTTGCAAGTTTTGTCTGTACAAGCTGTCTTGCGTCTTTCACCGTTGTCTGCCAGCCGAACTGTGCCGTTACTTCGGAAATTCCCTGAACAGATGTTGAAGCTACCCTTTTTACTCCGGGAATACTTTTTATCTGATTTTCAACGGGACGGGAAATAAGTGTTTCCATATCTTCCGGAGATGCCCCGGGGTAATGACAGATGATATTAACCACCGGAATATTAAGGTTCGGGAAAAGATCAACAGGCATGTGCAGCCAGGAATAAACACCGCTTATCGCCATGATGATGACCATTAATACAATGACAAGCGGGTTATTTAAAAATTTTTCAAGCAGAAAACGCATAAATCAATCCACCACCTTGTATATTTTATTGAAATCATTGTAGAATAATTCATATGCACCCTGTACAACTATTCTGTCATCTTTTTTCAGGCCCTGTAAAATTTCAGCCATGCCATGGGAGACAATTCCCGTTTTAACAGCCTGTCTGTGATACCCGGAAGCACTGGAATTTTTCAAAAATACAAATGAATTTTCATCCCTGTCCCTGACTATTGCGTTTTCCGGTACGGCAAGGGCTTTTTTGTGCATTGAAAGAACAATGTTTCCGCTTACTGCCTCACCGGGCTTAAAAACAGAATTAAAATCATTGCCTTTAATCCATACAATATCAGCTCCAATGTCTGTTCTTCCGGGAATCACATTGGTTATTTTCCCGCACACAATGCCCGCATGAGTTAAATTTGCATAAATATGCCTTCCTGTTCTGGAACTCCTGTCTGTGCCATGGAATTTATTTTCATCTTTAACACAAAAACCGTTTTTATAGTTTGATTGATTTTTTTGGAAGATATCGCCTGACAAACGGTCTGATGAACTTGCCGGAAGATTTATAAAGGCTTTTTTCCCTTTGAGGCAGGTTTTGTTTTTCTGCGTAAAAACCATTGCCCTGATATAAATATTTTTCTGTGAAATAATTGTTCCAAGTTTATCGCCCTTCTGCACCTGTGCCCCCACCGACACCCTGTGGTCAGTGAAAATACCGTCAAAACCTGCCCGTACGTGAACCTTATTTTCCATTGCCTGTTTATTTTGCAGCAAAATTTTCAATTCTGATTTAAATTGTAACACCATATCTTCATGGGACAAAATTGCGTTTTTTATTTTTCTTTTTTCTGCTCTCAGTTCCATTTCGCGGGCGGCAAGGGCATCTTTTGCATTTAAAAAATCCTTTTGTTTTATAAATTTTTCAGAAAAAGCTGTTTTTTCCGATTTAACAACGTTTTCTGCTATATTAACACGCTGTTTTAATTGTTTTATCTCTCCTTGCAGTGCAAGTGCTTTTTTATTATTTTCAAAAGCCTTTTCTGCAAGTACAATGCGTTTTTTCATCATGGCAATTTTATTTGTGATGGTGTTTAACTTATAATTAATTGACGGGCCTCCAATAATAAATAACAAACGTCCCTTTGTCACCGGCATTCCATCTGTGGCAGGCATAAAAATAATTGTTCCTGTTTCAAGTGCTGTGACAACAATTTTGTTTATGGATTTTACTTTTCCAAAAAAATGGCGGGTTTCAATGAAATCTTTCTGCACGGGAATTGCGGTTTTGATCATATCCTGAAGTGTTGTTTTTTCCGTTGCTTTTTCTGCACTTAACTTTTTGTTCCATAACCCTTTGTACAATAAAAACAGACCTGCAATGATCAGGATTCCCATGGCGATAATCAATAAATGCCTTTTATCTGATTTATGACCTGCAGCTGATTTCTGACATGATTTTTGTTCCGATTCATTTTTTTTCATTGTTGTGATTTCCATTTTTGTTTAAGCCTGATACCGGATGGTTTTTCCTGCCTTCCCTGTTTGTACACTTTCCTGCCTTTTCACTGTTTTGCTGTTTTAAGCTTTGTCTGTCTGACAAGGCCGTAACATCCCGATGCAATTTCAAGGCCGATTTTCCGGTCAATGATTTTCTGTTCAAAATCGATTCTGTGAATCTGAATTGTAAAAAGATTTTCAAGGGCTTTATAATAGGAAAAAATATCAATTCTGCCTGCATATGCTGCGATACGGGAATTTTCAACAAAAATTTTCAGGGAAGCTGTTGTATTGTCAACACCTGTAATTTTTTTTCTTATCGATTTTATGGCCTGTACAAGGGAGGCGATATCGGAACGTGCTTTAAACACCCTGAAAACATATTCATCATACAATTTTCTGCGGCTTGCC
>WFQS01000677.1 GCA_015486915.1 Desulfobacteraceae bacterium | reverse complement strand
TATAAGTTGAACGAGATTGCTTGTCTTCCGGCCCATCTACTTCGTTGCATCAAAGGCCGAATACGTTGAGTATGCAACCTTTAATGCGCCTTGTACATGGGGTAAGAATTCTGCGCTATTTCTGTTCAACTTATTTCATCTCCGATCCTTATCTAATTACAGCTTCACCACACCGGCTTTAACATATTTCAGCAATGTAGTACCGCCTATGGAATCAGCTTTATTGGGTTTCATTATACCGCTTGGTATATTTACCCCGCCAAACTGTGGGAATTTAGGATCAGCCTCAAGCCCCCGGGCATGACCAAAACCTCCTGCAGCTCCAAGAACGCCCTGCATAATGAACCATGTAGGCTGTGCCGTTGCTTCAACTTCACCCCATGGAGACACAAGTTTTACCTTGTCGCCTTCGGAAATGCCGAGCTTCTGTGCATCAATGGTATTAATCCACAATGGATTTGTACTATTTTTCTTCATTAATTGATAATTACTGAATGTTGAAGAATGCTCATGCTCAAAAAGTCTGAAATTACCGAACAGAAAGGGATATTTCTCATCGGGCTGAAGATCTTTTTCAGGCTCTTTAAAATCAGGCAGAGGATCAACACCTTTTTCCTGAGCAACCGGATTAAGGAAATTATATTTTCCGGTTTTACTCTTTCCGGAAGAACCATATCCGGCAGGTGTATTGATGCTCCCCCACTTTTTATACTTATAATACTCGGCTTTATCAGTAATAATGAACCCTTTTGCCTTTAGCTCATCAAATGACCACTCAGTTCCCTCCATCTGATTCCTGAAGGCATCTTCAATATTATTCCATGGAAAATACTGTCCAAGGTTAAGCCTTCTTGCAAGCTGAACTATTATTTTCCATATGGGACGTGTATCGTACATGGGTTTAACTATTTCAGCGTAATAACCTATAAACGCATCGTATAACCAGTCCGGTTTTACCTGGCTCTGTTCCAGCCATGTAGCGTCCGGCAGAATCACATCACACAAAAGAGCACTGTTACACATAAATGCTTCAATTGCAGCCTTGAATTCCATTTTTTCTATTGCTTTGGTACTGGCTTCCTGGTTACCGCATGACATTACAGGATCACCATAATAAATAATTATGCCTTTAAGTTTTTCCGCTTCCACATCGGATAACATATATGTGGGAGCCCACCCCTGCCAGATACCAAATTTATCAAGCTTGGGAGCTGAACCTTTTGGCGGTTTTTCCTGTCCTTCACCCCATGGAGATTTAAGTTTTCTCTTAAAGGGAAGTGAAGGGCCTCCAGGTGCATCAAAAGTTCCGCAAAGCCCGTTTAATGCCTGGATTGATGCTGTGCCGTACATACCGTTTGGAACCTGGGCAACACCTGTCCAGGATAATGCGCCCTTATTTTTTGCACCGGCAAACTCAAATGCTATACGCTCAATGGTTTTTGCAGGAACACCGCTGATCTCTTCCGCCCACTGAGGCGTACGGACGACACCGTCTTCCTCGCCCATGAGGCGTTTTTTAAATTCATCAAAGCCTGCAGTCCAGTCTGCAACAAATTCTTTATCATAAAGTTCATTTTTAACAATAACATAGCACATGGCCATTGCCACGGCACCGTCGGTTGCAGGTTTGATCTGTATCCATTCCGTTGCCGCCGCCGCTGTTTCAGACCTTCTCGGATCAAAGATTACAAGTTTTGCTCCCCTTTTAACTGCAGCCTTAAGCATGGTTGTCTTTTTCTGACCATAGGAACTTGCATATTCGTTCATGCCAAAGTGAAGAATATAATCGGAATCTTCATAGTTTATCCATGGTCTTTTATCATTTAAATTATGTTCATTGGCCATACGATTGGCGTTATCACACATGGGGCGATGCGTTGTTTTAGGCAGGCCGAGATGATCAAAAAGACCTTCATGAATCCAGTTTGCAAAATCATTGCCCCTGAAATAACCAAGTTTTGCAGGTTCAATGCTTTTAATCCCTGCAGCGAGTTTATCAAGGGCCTCATCCCAGCTTGCTTTTCTGAAACGACCGTTTTCCTTGATAAGAGGAGTTTTAAGCCTGTATGGAGAATACAGATGTTTTGCCGATGACCCGCCCTTGGGGCAGAGCCTGCCGCCGCCCTTTGGATCACCAGGAAGACCTGCAGTACTGACAAGCACACCATCTTTAAGCTTTGCCGTCATACCGCAAAGAGCACCGCATGTATAACAATGTGTGGGAATTTTCTGATCAGGTTGAGGATCAACAGCACCTTCTGCAAGTGTAAAATAAGCAGGATCAAGGCTAAGGGAATCAACTGCCCCCACCATTTTCTGTGTGGTCTCAGCACCCCTCGTAAAACCGTCGAGACGCATATTTTCACACATCAAAGCGCCCCTCGTAAAATTGGCAAGTGCCTGATAAAATTTGGTAGTAGCTGAAATAGACAACTGATCACAAAAAGAATTTATCCACTGCAGATACTTATTTTTGAAAAAATCGAGATAAATATCTTCTTTGCCCTGTTCAAGCACATAACGTAAAAATTCCATTTCAACGGCAACATGCTCTTCAAGATCTTTATAATCCGGTGATTTGTGAACCCCCGCTTTATTGAAAAACTTTCTCAGTTCAAAAACAGGTTTCTGCATAACTACGGGTTCTTTGGTCACATGTACTGACTCATAGGGGAAAACCGGATTTTTACCGGCATTAAGAAAAAGCTCGGCATAATCATAGCTTAACTCCTTGTATAATGCCTGGGCATCACCACCCTGGAGGTAGGTTCTGATCCCTTCTGCACCACTCTTAAGATCCATGAAACCGCACCCCTGTACGGATTCTATCAAACCATCTAAAAATTCATTTTTCTGCATCGCCTCGATCAGTTCAACCGGAATCTCATCACGGTACAGGGTTGAAAGGAATTGATATCTTTTCGCCCGAGACTTCATAAAATCTACATCCATAATTTATCTCCCCCTTGTAAAATTTGTTTTGAAAATCAATAAATTTTGCCCAGAATTATTGATAACCACAATTTAATTCAATCTTAATATAACGACCATGAGGCCCATCTGAATTGGCCCAGATTTACCTCAAAATAAATTAAGCAATAACGTAAATGAGCTACGTTTTATTTCATATAACTGCCATGAGGCAGATCTGGACTGCGTTCCAGCGCCTCACAACGAACTTAAAAAGAGTATTTGTGACTATGTCAAAAATGAGCTCTTTCTTATAAACCACCATGAAGCGGATCTGGATTCAAGCCCAGAGCCGTCTCAAAGAATCAAAAATTCTGACAAATTATGAAATAAACGTAAAGATTTGCGTTCTATATTCTCATAAAAAACCATTAAATATTGAAATATTTTAATTCAGTTTGATTAAAAATAAAGATAATATGCAACATGCATACCAATATAAATAACCACCATAATACAAATGACCACCATCTTTCCATATATAAATTTATTTTTCCACTTTCAATACAGCAGGGCGGATGATTGATAATTCACTGCTTTCATGTGCTATTTACCAAGTCAATACGATTTAAATTTATTTTTTTGCTGATTTTCTTTAAAATAAAATTATTAAAATCACCTTTTATAAAGATTTACGATGACACTGCGGTGCAATAAAAAAATTGCACTGCAATAAAAACCTAACTTTTTCTAATAAGTTGAAATTAAACGAAATAGACAAATAAACAATATTTTGC
>WFQS01000676.1 GCA_015486915.1 Desulfobacteraceae bacterium | reverse complement strand
TTTTTTAATGGGAATAAGCTTTTCTTCCGTTGTCTGGTTCATGCCTCCGCCAGTTGTGGGCAAAAGAATTAAATCACATCTTTTTTTAATCTTTGTGCACACTTCAACAAAAAGATCAGGATCAGACACAGGCAGGCCGTTTTCAGGATTCCGGACATGGATGTGGGCAATGGCAGCCCCTGCCTCCCATGCCTTTACCGCATCTTCCACTATTTCATCGGGAGTGATGGGAAGATAGTCGCTCATGGTCGGTATATGGACGGAACCGGTCACTGCAGCTGTTATTATTAATTTATTCATAAAATCCCCCTTTAGATTTTCCATGAAACTCTTGGAAAAGTCCCTTTAACGCCAAGAGTTTCATTATTTGTTGAAAGGCCGTCTAAGGGCCATTAGATCGGCCTTGTGGCCGTTGTTGTTAAAAATAGATATCCCCGCGCACGCAGGCCATGCTCCTTAATTATTTTAAGGAGCAGGCAGTTGACAATCTGTACTCCTGTTCCAGATCAAGCAGAAACACTTTCTTTTCTTTGACAATATCAATGACAAAAGAAGAGTTAATCATCTGAATTCCTTCAATTTTTGTTAATGTATTATTGATAAATTCAGCATAGGTTTTAATATCTCTGCTCACTACTTTTAATATAAAATCATTTTCGCCGGAGATCTGATAGCACTCTACGATCTCCTCAAGTTCTGCAAATTTTTTTTTAATATCAGCTACGGAATTAAGCTGGCTCAGATTCAGCCCTATATTGATGATGGCCATGATGGTATATCCAAGTTTTACCGGATCAACAACCACGGTGAAATGGGAGATTACACCTGCAGATTCCAATCTTTTAACTCTTTCAAGTGTTGCAGGTGCCGATATCCCGACTATTTTAGATAATTTTGAATTTGTTGTCTTCCCGTTTTTCTGGAGCGTATTTAAAATTTTCTTGTCAATCTCATCCAATACCATGTTTTTACCTTACTTAAGTAAATGCTTATATTTTTCTTTAATCAAAGGCAACAATTCTTTTAAACATCCGTCAATTTTATCTAATAAATTATCAATTTCGTCCTTTTTTATGACACAGGATAAAACAAACAGCCCCCTTGGTATGGTAAAAATTCCTTTATTTAACAGATAAACATGCATCAATTCATGGAGTTTTTCTTCCGATTCCATTACAATTTCAGGGGTGGTTACCTCTTTATTTACAAAATGCATGTTTAAAAGGGAGCCGATCTGGTTGGAATGGATATTTAATGCATTATCTTTAAAAGTTTTTAAAAGACCTGCCTGGAAATATCCGCCAAGTTCATTTATCTTTTTTATTGCCGTTGCATCATATTTTTTCATTGCAGCATAACCTGCCTGCATTACGGTTTCATAACCGTTAAATGTGCCTGAATGATACAATGGCTTTTCAGTTTTTTCATGGCAGTAGATATTCATTATCTGTTCTTTTCCGCCAAAAACGCCGATGGGAAGACCTCCCCCCACAACCTTGCCAACGGTTGTTATATCAGGAGTCACACCGTATAGTGCCTGGCATCCTCCCTCATGAACCCTGAAGGAGAATATTTCGTCAAAAATAAGAAGAACATTGTATTTTTCCGTTATTTCCCTTGCAAATTTCAGGTAACCTTCCTTTGGGAGAATAATTCCACCTGCACCAAGAAAAGGCTCCATGATAACGGCTGCGAGAGTGTCGGCATTTTCCCTTACTGCTTTTTCCAGTCCATCACAATCGTTGAATTTAACTTCAATCATATCCTCTGTCATTCCCTTTGGAATTCCAGCTGTAATGACATTTTTTTTTGTTGAGGCTGCAACGCAGTCGTGGGTGCCGTGGAACCCCCCGGACATTTTTATGATTTTGTCCTTTCCGGTAAAAGCCCTTGCAGTTCTCAGTGCAAAAAGAGTTGCCTCGGTACCGCTGTTGACAAATCTTATTCTGTCAAAACCAGGTACCCTTTCACAGAGAAGTTTTGCAAGTTTATACTGACCCATGGTGGGGGTTGAATACTGGGAGCCTTTTTTGATCCCGTTACAGACAGCATCGGAAACGTCCTTGTCACCGTGTCCTAAAACAAGTGCACCGTAAGCATTTGTCACGTCTAACAGTTTTTCGCCATCCGGGGGAAAAACATAAGCGCCTTCACCGTATTCAATGTGGATTGGAAAAGGCTTGAAATAGCTGAGACTTCTTGTTGCCCCCCCTGG
>WFQS01000675.1 GCA_015486915.1 Desulfobacteraceae bacterium | reverse complement strand
ATTTTTTATGGTGTATTTTGCTGCATAATTAACAATTATGGAAAAATTAACTTTGATGAACCTGTAAAAGGTCAGATTTTGACGTTCTCCAAGCTGTAACATATTGAAATTATTAATACCAGCTTTAGCATTTTCGAATTTTTACGAAACCATCAACTTTTAGCAACCTATTTTTAAAGTTTACTGTGTAATATAAATATGAATGATTTTAAAGTAAAATGCCCCTCATGCGGGGGCAGACTGTATCTGAAACGAACTTGAAAAAAAGTTTTTCTTTGCTGCAGGTCATGTGGCAGAAATTATCCTGAAAATAAATACAAAGATCTTATGGATGACTATTTTGAAGAGCAGGTGGCCAATATTCCATGCAATAGATTATAGCTGCCATGGGGCCGCTCTAAATTCCGGTTTGGACCCATCCGGGAAAATCACAGATATTGAGACAGCATGGAAAAAAATTTTAAAATAACCATTGAATACGATGGCACTCCTTTTTCAGGGTGGCAGATCCAGAACAACAGGTCCACTGTTCAGGGTGAAATTGAAAAATCTCTTTCGCAAATTCTCAACCAAAAAATCAAAATCAACGGCTCAGGACGGACAGATGCAGGCGTTCATGCCCTTGGTCAGACAGCAAATTTTTTTGCAGCAACCTCCATTCCATGCCAAGCCCTTAAAAAAGGGGTGAACAGTATTATCAACGGCCCCATTGTCATAAAAAAATGCGAAACTGTGGATTCTGATTTTCATGCAAGATATAGTGCTGTTTCAAAGGAGTATCATTATCATATATTAAACCGGCCTGATCCCTGCGCCGTGGGTAAAAATTATATATGGCATCTAAAGAAAGACCTTGATATTGATCAAATGAACAAGTGCTGCAGTCTTATTACGGGTATACATGATTTTAAATCCTTTGAAGGTGCCGGAAGCCCGCGATCCCATACCATAAGAGAAATTTTTTTTTCATCTGTGGAAAAACCTGATAAAGACAGAATTGTTTTTAAAATAAAAGCCAATGGATTTCTGCGTTTCATGGTAAGAAATATCATGGGTACGCTTGTTTCTGCAGGATTATCAAAAATATCTCCCAATGATTTTAAAAAAATATTACAGGCAGAAGATAGAAATGCAGCCGGCATGACAGCTCCGCCCCAGGGGCTGTTTCTTATCAGGGTTAACTATACGCCCTGATTGTAGAGGTGTTCACAGAGTCACCATTATATTTAGTGACTTGCTGCATACTGGTTCCTGCCTTAAAGAACAATAAAAATTTTTGGATTGTAAATTCAGCCGTATAACTGCCATAAGGCATAAAAGATTTTCTTGAAACTTGACAATTCCGGGCTGCCAATTTATAAATTTTGATTGGTTTGAATATAACCCTGCCGAATATTTTGGCGCACAACATGCCGTTGCAGCAATAAATGTAACTGCCACCCCACTTTTTTCGGCAGCAATGCTGTTTGTAAATAATATATGAAAATAAAAGAAAATTCTGTAACAGGCTGCTGTGCAAAATTATCAGACAATACTCTGATACGGCTTAAGAGATACAGATTATGAGCTGCAAAAAAACCTATATCATCGCAGAAGCAGGCGTAAATCACAACGGCTCTCTTGAACGTGCCAAAGAAATGGTTAAAGCTGCTGCCACAGCCGGTGTTGATGCCATTAAATTCCAGACATTCACGGCAGAAACATTAATTACAAAAGATGCGGTAAAAGCAAAGTATCAAATAAAATCATCTAACGAGGATGAGACACAATTTGAAATGCTGAAAAAACTTGAACTGTCTTTTGAATCGCATCTAAAATTAATTAAAACATGCAGATTAAACAGGATTGAATTCTTATCATCTCCATTTGACCTGACTTCAATTGATCTACTTGTAAAAATGGGATTGAACAAATGGAAAATTCCATCGGGCGAAATTACCAATTTACCCTATTTGAGGAAAATAGCTTCCCTTGGCCAGGAAATTATTATGTCAACCGGTATGGCCGATCTTGGTGAAATTCAGGATGCGCTGATTCTGTTCATTAATTCCGGTATATTTCCTGACAGAATCACGGTTCTTCACTGCAACACAGAATACCCCACTCCAATAAATGATGTTAACCTTAAAGCCATGCAAACCATAAAATCCGCCTTTCCCGGAATACATGTGGGATATTCAGACCACACAGAAGGAATTGAAATTGCCATTGCAGCCGTTGCAATGGGGGCAGAAATTATTGAAAAACATTTTACACTGAACAGGAATCTGCCGGGCCCGGATCAAAGGGCATCATTGGAACCGGATGAATTAAGTGCCATGGTAAAAGCGATCAGAAATATCGAAACAGCCCTTGGCAGTGGAATTAAAAAACCCAGCCCTTCTGAAATGAAAAACAGACCCATTGCCCGCAAAAGTATTGTTGCCGCCGGGAATATCCGCAAAGGAGAAATCTTTACCGAGGACAATTTAACTGCAAAAAGGCCTGGAACCGGGATAAGCCCCATGAAATGGGATAAAATAATCGGTAAAATTGCTGCAAAAAACTATAAAAAAGATGAGCTGATATGAAAAAACGCAAAATTTGCATTGTTACAGGAACACGGGCAGATTACGGCCTCCTCTACTGGTTGATGAAAAAAATTCAGAAAGACCCTGATCTTGAACTGCAGATAATAGCCACAGGAATGCACCTTTCCCCTGAATTCGGCTTAACTTTTCAACAGATAGAAAAAGACGGTTTTAAAATTAACAAAAAAATTGAAATGTTGCTTTCTTCAGATACTTCAGTGGGAATTGCAAAATCCATGGGCCTTGGCATGATCGGATTTTCCGAAGCTTATGCCGATCTGAAACCGGATATTACCGTTATCCTCGGCGACAGATTTGAAATTTTTTCAGCTGCCGCAGCTGCCATGATTGCACGTATTCCAATTGCCCATCTTCACGGAGGTGAGACCACACAGGGAGTGATTGATGAACCGATCAGACATTCGATCACCAAGATGTCGCATCTTCATTTCACAGCTGCCAGGGAATATAGAAAAAGGGTTATTCAACTGGGAGAATCCCCCTCTAAAATTTTCAATGTAGGAGGCCTGGGAATAGACAATATTAAAAAATTAAAGCTTATGGATCGCAACGAGCTTGAAGATGCGCTTGATTTCAAGCTTGGTTTAAAAAATTTATTAATCACATTTCATCCTGTAACACTTGAACATTTTACAGCCGAAAAACAAGTAAAAAACCTCTTGAGCGCCCTTAATGAGCTGCAGAATACAAAATTTATTTTTACAAAACCAAACGCGGATACTGAAGGCCGTGTTATTATTAAAATGATTGACGATTATGTCTATAAAAACAGCCAAAGGGCAAAAGCATTTGTAAATCTTGGTCAGCTGCGTTATCTGTCAGCATTGAAATTTGTTGATGCCTGTGTTGGGAATTCATCAAGTGGTCTTACCGAAGCCCCGACATTTAAAGTGGGAACCATCAATATAGGGGATCGCCAAAGGGGAAGAATAAGGGCAAACAGTGTTATAGATTGTGACCCCACTAAAGAATCAATACTTGCAGCTATTAAAAAACTTTACTCCAGAAAATTTCAGGCCATACTGCAAAATACAAAAAATCCCTATGGAGAAGGTGGTGCAGCCAAAAAAATAAAGAACATTCTAAAAGAGGCAGATCTTACAAATATTTTAAAAAAAGAATTTTATGACATTGAGTTAAATTAAAGCCTGATTCCTGAATTTCAACAATCAAAAACACAAAGATAATTTGGGTTAAAATTCACAAACAAAACCGAAAATCACCTCAGGATCGGAGATGAAATATTATTACAGGTTGCATAATTGAGGCAATATATGATAATTACCTCCTGTTATGAAACAATATTTAATAGATGGATTAAACCCAAAAGATGTTAAAAATCTTGAGAACTGTCTTAATGACTCTTTTGGGCATCCTGCACTCGGAAATATTTACTGGGTTGAACTTGACAGGAACATATTGACACCACTGCAGAAACAGCACGTGGATTGTTATCCCCATGTGTTTGCTCTGGAGCTTGGAAAAGACTATCTTTCATGTGAACTTCTTGTCAGGATAAAAAAAAATATAAAGTGTGATTGCATGGGGTTTGCAAATCATACCCAGCGCGACTGGCTTATTGATAAAATAGATCTAATTTTTGATGAACTTGGTATTATTATTTGAAATAAATAATCTAAAAGTCTTTACGTCTGCCAGCACAGTTCCTTTGCCCCCCTTTTTTTCGGGCAAAACCGAAGACTGAATCCGGATCAGCCCCAGAT
>WFQS01000674.1 GCA_015486915.1 Desulfobacteraceae bacterium | reverse complement strand
TAAGTCAGGTTTTTGGTGTTGCAACATTTTACTCATTTTTTTCACTTAAACCCAAGGGAAGACATACAATAAGGATATGCACAGGTACTGCCTGCTATGTTAAAGGAAGTAAAGAGTCAATGATGAGTGTCCATAAAGAATATGGAATAAAAGAGGGTGATACAACCGATGACAGGCGTTTTTCCCTTGAATGTGTCCGCTGTCTCGGCGCATGTGGCCTTGCCCCTGTGATGATTGTGGATAAAGATATCCATGGTGAAATGACCTCACAAAAGGTCAAGGATGTTCTTGAAGCCTACGAATAATCTGACGGTTCAGACGCGGGGCAGTGTGAACGCTTAACATTAGTTTAATACGATCAGGAGTGAAGTATGAATGAAACCAGAATTCAGCTGATGCTCTGTGGCGGAGAGGGATGCAGCGCTGCAGGAAGTGAAAAGGTTAAAACAGCTCTTTCAGATGAAATAAAAAAACATGGTCTGGAAAATAAAATTGAAATAGAAATGACAGAGTGTAACGGTTTCTGTGCCATTGGACCTGTGATGACGGTTCAGCCTGAGGGCGTGTTCTATCAGAATATTAAACCTGAAGATGCAGCAGAACTTGTTGAGGAGCATTTTATTAATGGCAATCCCGTTGAACGTCTTCTATATAAGGAACCTGCTCCAAAGGATGAAATTCCAAAACTTGATGATATTCCCTTTTTTGAACCCCAGGTGTTCAGGGTGATGCGTAACAAAGGTATTATAGATCCTGAAATTATTGATGAATATATTGCAAGAGATGGTTATTTCGGTGCTGCAAAAGCCTTGACGGAATTGACTTCGGAGCAGATAGTTGATGAAATGCTTGAGTCTGGTTTAAGGGGCAGGGGGGGAGCTGGTTTCCCAACCGGTCTAAAATGGAAATTTGCAATGGGTGCCAGAAGTGATGAAAAATACGTTCTCTGCAATGCAGATGAAGGCGACCCCGGTGCGTTCATGGACAGGACTGTTCTGGAATCCGATCCACATGCAGTTCTTGAAGGTATGATCATAGCTGCAAAAGCCATTAATGCGCATAAAGGCTATATTTATTGCAGATCTGAATATCCCCTTGCAATAAAAAGGCTCACCATAGCAATTGACCAGGCAAATGAATATGGCCTTCTCGGTAATGATATTTTAGGTTCTGGTTTTGATTTTGATATTGAAATTTACCAGGGTGCAGGTGCTTTTGTCTGCGGAGAAGAAACTGCTTTGATGCGATCCATTGAAGGGAAAAGGGGTATGCCCAGACCCAGGCCGCCTTTTCCTGCAAACCAGGGGCTCTGGGAAAAACCGACAATCTTAAATAATGTTGAAACCCTTGCCAATGTTGCCCAGATTATTTTAAAGGGCGGGGCATGGTATGCAAGTATTGGAACCAATACAAGTAAGGGTACCAAGGTGTTCGCTCTATCAGGTGATATAACAAATATAGGGCTTGTTGAAGTCCCCATGGGTACAACGCTTAGAACCATTGTATATGATATTGGCGGTGGAGTTCCAAATAAGAGAAAATTCAAGGCGGTTCAGCTTGGAGGCCCTTCAGGCGGATGCGTTCCCGAGGCATATCTTGATACTCCTGTTGATTATGAGGAGATTGCCAAAGTTGGAGCCATAATGGGTTCAGGCGGTGCCATTGTCATGGATGACAGGACTTGTATGGTTGATATGGCACGCTATTTCATGGATTTTATCCAAGATGAGTCATGCGGGAAATGTACCCCCTGCCGTGAAGGAACAAAGAGAATTCTGACAATCCTTGAAAATATCTGTGAGGGAAAGGGAAAACCCGGAGATATTGAAGAGCTTGAAGAGCTCACCCATGTGGTTGGTCAGTCAGCCCTGTGCGGTCTTGGTCAGACAGCTTCTAACCCGGTTCTTGCAACCCTGAGATATTTCAGGGATGAATATGAGGCTCACATCTACCGCAAGGAGTGTCCTGCAAGAACATGTGTAGCTCTTTTGAAGTTTGAAGTTGATCCTGAGAAATGTAAAAAATGCGGTGCCTGCTTTAAGGGATGCCCTGCCGATGCAATTACCTGGAAGAAAAAAGAGGTTGCTTTTATCGATCAGGATAAATGCGTTAAATGCCTGAGCTGTTACGGCAATTGCAGGTTCGGCGCCATAATGTAATTATGGAAAGTTGTGGAAAATTCAAATCCGCACCTGCCGTGCGTGTGAAAGTATTTTATGTATAGAGGGCGGATATGGAATCCGCCCGTACATATCTTTAAAAATAATAAAAAAGAATAAACCGGATCACTGCCCAAGGGCGGTAAGCTGCTGGGCAATCTGCTTTAGTTCAGCGGGTATTTTGGTGATATCTTCAAAGGGACGGACACCGTTTCTGTCAGCCTCGGCTATTTCTTCTATTTCAGGTAAAAAGCCAAGAATCTCAAAATCAGGCAGGGACTCTCTGATAAGGTCTTTGTCCTTTTCCGATCTCACCCTGTTTCCTATAACAAGAATTTTCATGATTCCTATATCCGTTCCGAGTTTTCTGATTCTTTCTGCTGCAACCCTGCTGCGTTTTCCAGGATTTACAACAATTACAAGTGCATCAACTGATCCGGATGTTGCCCTGCCAAGATGTTCAACTCCTGCTTCCATATCCATTATTACTACTTCGTTTCTGAAAAGGACAAGATGGTTCATCAGGGCTTTCAATATTGTGCTTTCAGGGCATATACACCCTGAACCTCCTGTTTTTACTGTCCCCATGACAAGAAGCTTGACCCCGTCCTTTTCTATGGAAAATCTGTCCGGTATATCATCAACTTTTGGATTAATTGTGAAAAAACCTCCCATGGTACCCGGTTGCGCCCCTGTACGTTCGGCAATGAGATCAGACAGTTCGGCAACAGGAGTTATTGGCTGATCCTCCGGAATTCCGAGTCCTGCAGCAAGATTTGCAACGGGATCGGCATCTATGGCAATCACTCTTTTTTCCTTATCCATATCCGCAATACACCTTGCAATAAGGGATGTAAAAGTTGTTTTGCCAACTCCACCTTTACCGCCTATGGCTAATTTTAAGCTCAAAGTATTTCTCCATTAAAACATATAAAATTTTTTTATCCAAGCCTTTGCTTTATCCTGCCTGTGTCATCCATTAAAAAAACGTGGAATCCTTTTGAGGATGCCATGGAGATCAATTCTTCCTGTATAACGGCCTGAACCTCGTATTTATTATGCATCACATCCTTCGGCATCATGAGAAAACACTGCTGAGCCTCTTCCTTGGTTGCAAATGCCGGAATGAATGTCTTATCTGTATCTTCATGCATGAAGCCCATGTATTCCTCATTACTTGTCCCAGGATTTTGCACAACAATGTAAAACCATTTGTCATCTGTTTTTTTCAGCATATTTCCATCTTTATATTTTAAATTGCATAAAATTAATACTTCGGGTCACTCACCATTCCCTTTATTTAGATCAATTTCCTGATTAAAATAATGCCTGATTTCCACAAGTCAAGGGTATATGTCTGCAACAGGTAACCAAACTGCGAATAACTAAAAAAACCCCTCCTCATTAATAAAAACAACAAGGAGAGGTTATAAACTGTTTTTTGAAACTGATCAGTATATTGCTATATAACTGATAATTCAGGATTTAATTTAGGAATTGCCCTTAAAGCTCAAGCCATGAGTCAGAGTACAGAGTTTCTCCAAGAATAACCCTTACGGTTTTGTAATAAGCAAGGAGTTCTTCAGACAGACTTGAAGGATCAACAGATGAACTGTCATCCATAACTTTATAGATTAAATCAACAATATCCTGGCGTTTTCCCTTTGCAATTGCAGTCAGCTGATCGTCAAGGGGATCTGAAATAACGGATTTCATCCCGTGTTTCTGAAGCATTACCATATAAGTCTGGTTAAGAATGGGACGAAGATGATCAGGAGGTCCGTTGGAGATATTGGAAAGGCCACAGGTGGTCTTTGCACCGGGGGCAATATCATCAATCATGGCGGTAAAGTTCATCAGGCTTATTGCCTGCGGCTGCTGAATATTTACAGGTGTTACAATCCCGTCAACCCAGATTTTTTCATTGGGAACTCCTGCTTCATTGGCAAAATAGAGAAGCTCCACAGCAAGTGCCGCACGCTCGTTCTCATCCCTTGGAAGACCATCCGGACCCCACATCAGGGCAATAAAATCAGCATCGTATTGTGCTGCAAGGGGAACCATCTTTTCGTATCTTGCAGACCTTACCATGATTGAATTGATTATATGCGGCTGATCAGCAGGTTTCAGGACTTTAAGGCCGGCCTCTATGGCATCAATGTTTGATGAATCAAGAAGCAGAGGCATTTCCGGCACAGCTTCCTGGACAACATTGCAGACCCAGGGCATCAGCTCAACACCAAATTTTTTAGCAGGTCCAAGGTTGATATCAATGTAATCCATACCCTTTTCCTTCTGCCTGAGCACTTCCTTCTGGATGATTTCAGGGTCACGTTTAGAAGGATCGGGTTCCTTGAACACCTTGCCGATCACATTGGAAATAACGTTCAGACTTTCTCCGAAAAGTATCATTTCTGTTCTCCTTTGCAGTTATGAGTTTATCTTATACATAAATACATAACCGTTAATGCCGGAGAGGTCAACTAAAAAATAACTAACCGTTATCTCCGGCAATAAATTGTCTGATATTACAATTAACTATTTTGCCTTGAGAAATGCTGCAAGGTGAGCTGCTTCCCTCGGGCCGACGGTAATAGTCCAGTCGGGGAGTTCTTCTTCCACTTCACCTGCTATTGCAGCAGCATATCCGGGAATGATAAGTTCTTTGTGTTTAATCTTATCTGCAATACCGCATTTTTTAACAAAGAGCCCTACATCATCGCCGCTGAATTTTCCGGCAGCCCATGCAGTAAGAACGCTCAAGCCCTCGGAATCTTTTACAAGCAGCCATGAAGGAACTTTACTTCCTTCAATTTCGCCGGATACAATAAAATATGTAAGTGCAAAGTTCGTTGTAACAAGCACAGGAGAGTTCTCATCGGGTGAACCAATTTCAAATATACCCTCGGTCACTGTCATTGGCCTCTGTGGATCTGTGAATATATTGAGTCTTTCAAGAAGCAATGGAAAAATCGATTCCGTTGTAAAATCTGACATCACAACAATTCCGCCGTATTTTGCGATGAACATGGCTGAAATAAGTGATTCCATATCAAGGTTTGAGGCCATTTCACATGGGAAAGTGATTGTCGGGAAACCAAGTGCACGGTTTCCAGCCTTGAGTGCTGCGCGCCTGATTGCTACCTGATCCTCAAAGGCCTGTTTGATCTCCCTTGATCCTGAATCAATAACAAGGTCTTTAAGTCCCATACCGGTGAGTTTTTCCGTTAAAGCAATTAGAGCGTCAATTGACTCAGCTTTAACTGCAAGCGGCAGTCCGCTTTCCTTTGCCAGTGCTCCAAAGTCGTCTGCATTGTCTTTGGTTGCTGCATAGAGAAGGGGACGTTTAAAACCTGCTGCATCAACACCGGCCTTCATCACATCAAGGTCTTCAGTCATGAGAATAAGGTTGAACTCAGATTTTTCGGCAATTGTCTTTGCAAGTTCAGCAAAGGCATCTTTGCCATTTCCTGCATCTTTAAGAGCAATAAGTTCAGGTCTTAAATTAAGCCCCACACGTTCATACTGGAATGCATTAAATGCTTTAAGCCT
>WFQS01000673.1 GCA_015486915.1 Desulfobacteraceae bacterium | reverse complement strand
CTATACACCCTTTTAGCATAGAATGGATCTGCTATGGGTTATATATTTGATTTCAACGATGCAAAATCCTATGATACCTGGTTTGAAAAGGCAGGGAACCGCCACGCCTTTGAATTTGAAATGGAACTTCTTTTTTCCATGCTTAAGCCATGTACAGGGAGCAGGCTGCTCTCCATAGGATGCGGAACAGGCCAGTGCCTTGAATATCTCCTTAACAAGGATATTGAGCTTACAGGTGTTGACCCTTCTCCTTATATGCTTGATATTGCCAAAGAAAAGCTTAAAAACAGGGTGGATCTGCACAGGGGTTTTGCAGAAGATCTTCCATTTGACGACAACTCCTTTGAATACGCTGTTTTTTTTACAAGCCTGGAATTTACCGAAATGCCTGCCAAGGCCATTGAAGAAGCATGCAGGGTGGCAAAGGACATGGTATTCATAGGGGTCCTTAATAAATGGGCACCCTTAAATATCATAAGAAGAATCAGGAATTTATTTTTTTCAAACATTTTTTCCAGGGCACGTTTTTTCAGTATCTGGGAATTGAAACATATTGTTTCAGCAATCCTTGGTGAGGTCCCTGTCTCCTGGAGAACTATCCTGCATATTCCGTGGTCATCGGGGAAAACAGCCTCTTTTTTTGAAAATTTATTTCTAATGCAGAAAATCCCTTTTGGAACCATGATAGGAATGGCAATAACACCCGTGCCAAAGTTTAAAACAAGGCCCCTGTCATTAAGGATAAAACAAAATGGTGCCTATAAACCTGTTACGGGATTTGCAACCAACTGCAGCGAACAGATCCATATCTGCATAAAATTATCTGACATCATTGAAAGTTTTGACAAAGATCATGGTAAGATAAAAAGCAGGTAAAAAATCTGTAATATTAAACAGGGGTGATAACAATGGAAACATATATTTACGAAAAACTGGATAAGAAAAGGGTAAAATGTGGTATCTGCAATCATTTCTGTATTATTGAAGATGGAAAACGGGGAATCTGTAATGTCCGTGAAAACAGGGGCGGTATTCTTGAATCCCTTGTGTACGGAAAAATTATTGCAAGGGGAATCGACCCCATAGAAAAAAAGCCTGTTTTCCATTTAAGACCAGGTTCCTATGCCTATTCCATTGCAACGGTGGGGTGTAATTTCAGATGCTCTTTCTGTCAGAATTCAGATATTTCCCAGATGCCCTCGGCTCATAACGGCCTTATCCGCGGTGTTGACATGAGTCCTGAAACTATTGTGAATCAGGCGTTAAAAGGGAACTGCACAAGTATTGCATATACCTATACAGAACCAAGTGTTTTTTTTGAATTTGCCTTTGATACGGCAAAAATTGCCCATGAAAAAGGACTTGCCAATATTTTTGTCACCAATGGCTATATGTCTTCAGAAGTGATAAGGATGATTGCTCCTTATCTTGATGCAGCCAATGTGGATTTAAAATCATTTAAGGATGGTTTTTATCGAAAGGAGTGCGGGGCAAAACTTGAGCCGGTAAAAGAAAATTTAAAATTGATGAAAACCCTTGGCATCCTTGTGGAGGTTACAACCCTGCTTATTCCCGGGAAAAACGATGACATAAAAGAACTTGAAGCCATGGCGGATTTTATAGCAGATGAACTCGGGGTTGATACACCCTGGCATATCAGTGGATTTCATCCGTGCTATAAAATGACAGATTGTGTATCTACTCCAGTTACAAGTCTTGAGAAAGCTTATGAAACAGGTAAAAAGGCAGGATTAAAATATGTATATACGGGAAATGCTCCGGGGCTTGAATCTGAGAATACATTTTGTTATTCCTGCGGAAAATTATTGATAAAAAGAATTGGGTATAATATTGAAACTTTTTTCATACAGGATGATAAAAACCCTGAATCTGGCCTGTGCCCGGACTGCGGCGCTGTAATGTACGGGAAAATCGCTTAGCAGGTTTACGATGATGTTAAAAATAGTTTACAGAGAATTTTTTATAACTGCCATGAGGCGAATCTGAAGACTCTCTGACTGCCTCTAAGAATCAAAGTAAAATATCCTGTTGAACTTTATGCGGAGCCGCTAAAAATATAATATGAATTTACCAATAAGACCGCTAAAGTCCCAGAAATAAAATTTTTAACTTATTGACAGGGGATTTGCCCGGTTCTATAAATGAAAAAGTCTTTTTCCAATTCAGAATTATGATTAAATAAAGCATTCTTAAGCTTTTAAAAAATAAACATTCGGGGTTCTGATAAAACAATAAATGTTTAACATATCAATAAAGTTAATAT
>WFQS01000672.1 GCA_015486915.1 Desulfobacteraceae bacterium | reverse complement strand
TCTGTCCAGAGCAGCTCAAAATCCGGAAATAATTTACACGAACCGATATTCGGGAAATACCAGCTTTCTTTTTCACAGAATCCGGCAAAGCATGGCATTCTTTTAAAATGCTGGAGCCTTGACAATAATACTGAAAAAAATCAAGTTTCTTCCAAATTTATCAAAGGCTATATACCTGTTTATTCTGAACAGGATCTTGCAGATGACAGACTTATTTCATCTGCAAAAAACGACAGGACAAAACTTGAAGACATTAATCAGATTATTCCAGGAGAGCCAAAAACCCTTAACCACATTGCCTGTACAGCCAAAAACCCGGATACTGAACAAAAAGGCAAATATAAAGGCATTGAATGTCTTGCTGTGCTGAAGGCAGATGTGGATAATCTTGGGCTTTTAATGACATGCGGTTTAAAGGAAAACCGTTTTACCATTTCACGTCTTGCAACCTTAAGCAGGCAGTTGAATTATTATTTTGCCGTATATCTCCCCTGGTTTCTTGAAAATAAAGGTTTTGATAATGTTTACACTGTGTTTGCAGGAGGAGACGACCTTTTTCTGATTGGCCCCTGGAACAGCATTATTAAACTTGCGGCATGTATTCATAATTCATTCGAAGATTATGTCTGTCATAATGGAAATATAACATTTTCAGCAGGAATTTCTCTTCATAAATCACATACTACCATTGATATTATGGCTGAATCTTCAGAAAATTTACTTGAAAAGGCAAAAT
The DNA here is from genome assembly GCA_015486915.1 of Desulfobacteraceae bacterium. The sequence continues at coordinate 4,529 of WFQS01000672.1, read as the reverse complement.
CGGAATCAGACGAAAAGAATCGAGTAAGCTTATTCTCAGCAATTGTACCGTGGCATGAATTTCAGCAGCTTCTGGAAATTGAGTCTATTCTGGAAAAATGGCTTGATGAAAAATGGATAAGCCGTGTGATGTTCTATAATCTGAATGAATTCATCAATATGGCAGAAAAGGAAAAACAGATATTAGAGAAAAAAGAATTTCAATTAAGCGATATGGCATGCACCAAGTGGAGAGCATTGCTGTCATATTCCGTGGACAGAAATGTGGCAGGCAATATAAATGACAGTTCCGATATAAAAAAAGAACTTATGACAAAGCTCACTGAATGGCTGAAAACATATGAAGGCAGGTTAAGGATTCCAGTTTGGACAATATTATATAACCGCAGGCAGGAGGGATAATAATGGAAAAAATAAATTTATGGATGGACAAGAAAGAAAAAAAAATCGATCCGGTTTTATTTTCAGATAAAGCTGAATCACTTGCTAAAGAATTGGCAGATGATTGTATGCAGGCCAGAAAAAGGGTCAACAAAATATCTCAGATAAGAAAATTTTATGACGAAGTGGTGCGGCTTGACATGGCAGCAAAAAACAAAAATTCCGACTGGGACAGTATCCTGCCCATGATTAACATGACCATCGCAAAAACAGCCTACGCAAGAGGCCGGAACCTTATTTCCGAAAATTTTCTGTCATTTATCAAATCGTCAATAAAGCAGATAGAAACCCCTGAAGATCTTGCAGTATTTGCAAATTTTTTTGAAGCTTTTTATGGATTTTATAAACTGTATTGTCCTGCAAATTAAACAAGGAGAGAAAATATCATGAAACTTATTAATATAAAGGAAATCACGGGAACCATAGTATTAAAAAGCGGCCTTCACATAGGAGCCGGCGATAATGAAATAAAAATAGGCGGCACTGACAATCCGGTTGTAAAACATCCCCATACAAACGAGCCTTATATCCCCGGATCATCACTTAAAGGCAAAATAAGATCTTTACTGGAAATGCGCAGCGGGTTAATGGGCAAAACAGGGGGAAGCCCCCTTGGATTCAAGGATTTGAACTCCATTGACAAGGATAAGGAAAAGGAAAAATTTGATGAATGCAGCAATATCCTGAAATTATTTGGTGCAAGCGGCGCAGAAGAAGACAATCAGAAAATCGGCCCGTGCAGAGGATCGTTTGGAGACTGTCCTCTGGATGATAACTGGAAAAAAGAAGCGACCAATGATTATCTTGCATATACCGAAGTAAAATCAGAAAACAGTATTAACCGTATAAAAGGTACTGCCTCAAACCCCAGATTTACGGAAAGAGTGCCTTCCGGTGTTAAATTTTCTTTTTGCATAACTTTAAGGAAAATTGACGGTGATGAAGAACAACTGGAAGATCTGCTGCTTGAGGGCCTTAAGCTTCTGGAAATGGACGCTTTGGGCGGAAACGGAAGCCGTGGATACGGCCAGGTGCAATTTCAATTTGATGACAAAGAACTACAGAAAAAATTTGAAAAAATTCAACCTTTTCAAGGAGAATAATTGTGAAATTCTTTGACATAACAATTATGCCTTTATCAGGTTTTGGTACTCCTTTAAAAGGAGATACCCTGTTCGGGCATTTCTGCTGGCAGGCAAGGCATGATCCGTCTCTGCTTGAAGGCGGGTTGGAACAGCAGATTAAATTATACAGCGCAAAACCATTTGCAGTGTTTTCTTCTGCTTTCCCAAAAATACAGAAAAATTCAGAGGAGTATTATGCTTTGAAACGCCCGGAAATACCGTGGAACCTGTTTTTCCCCTCAAAGGAAAACAGATTGAAAAGGCTGATCAAGGCAAAAGATAGTAAAAAAAAACAATGGATGCTGGTGAAAAAAAATTCCTGTATTGATCCTGCTGAAGCTGAATTTATCACTGAAAAACAAATAAGTGAATCAATATACAAAGGCAGGGAATTTTTAACAAAAGCACCACAGCAGCACAACACAATAAACAGATTAACAAATACCACAGGCAGGGATATGTTCGCACCATATTCAAAGGAAAATTTTTATTATGTTCCTGGTGCATTATTATCTGTTTTTATTCTTATCAATGAAGAAGCTGTCGATATCAACCAAATTTTAAAAGGCCTGCAAAATATTGGAAAACTGGGATTTGGCCGTGATGCCTCTACAGGTATGGGGCGCTTTAAGATACTTGATCATAATGAAATTATAATGAATTCCGATAATAACGCCTTTTATTCCCTTGGCCCATGTGTTCCGGATATGGAAAATATTAAAAAGGTCTATTCAAGTATTTTTACGCGCTTTGGCAGGCATGGAGATTATCTGGCCTGTTCAAAGCATCCTTTTAAAAATCCGGTTATAATGGCGGATGAAGGTGCTGTCTTTATTCTGAAAGATAAAAATTTAAAACAGCCCTGTATCGGAAAAGCAGTATCAGGTGTTTCAAAAGCCCTTCCTGAAACCGTGGCGCAGGGTTATACTCCGTGTTTACCAATAAAACTGGAGCAAAATATATGAAAACAAAAATTTTCCAATGTTATATTAAAATACTTTCTCCGATACATATCGGGTGCGATGAAGTGTATGAACCCGCCGGGTTTACAGTTAACGAATCAAACCGGCAGATAACAGTGTTTAACTTTATTGATTTTACAGGCTCCCTTAATGATGCTGATCAATGCCGGTTCAATGCCATCTGCTCAAAAGGAACTATTGAATCCATTCTTGAACTTTATAAATTTTTGCGCAACAGGTCAGTGGAGGGAAAAACAATTGATGTCTGCAAAGGCCTGATTGATCATTATAAAAAAACCATTTCCATGAACATCAGCAACAGCAGAAAAATACAGAACGAATTAAATAGTTTTGCCATTTCAAGAACAGCTTTTCTTCAGTCAGATCAGCGTCCGTATATTCCGGGTTCAGGTGTGAAGGGGGCTTTGCGAACAGCATACCTTAATTTTCTTGAAAAAAGAAAAAAACTTGCTGATAAAAATAAGTATTTCAAAAATGCTCAGGAACTTGAAAAAGCACTCATGGATTACACAGATATTCCAGGTGATCCTTTCCGGCTTGTCAAAGTTTCTGACTTCATGCCGGTTGGGAAGACAGCAACAAAAATTGTTTATGGTGTCAATATTAAGAAAAAACAGAGTGATAATGCAACAAGGGGTATCCCGACTTTTTTTGAAATAATTCAGCCTGATACAATATTTCAGGGCAGTATTAAAGTAGAAACGCCGGCAAAAGGAGCAGATATCAGTATGGCAGTTGATCTTGACACTCTTTTGAAAAGCGCATCAGAATTTTATCTTTCTGAAAAAAAACGTGAGAATCAGGATCTGAATACTGCCGGCGTGCCGGGTGTATTCCAGAATGATCATGATGCTGTACTTTTAAGATGCGGAAGACATTCAGGAGCAGAATCAGTAACAATAAATGGACATAGATCCATAAAAATTATGGGGAAAAAAGGAGAAAAGCCTAAATACAGGAACAGAGCAACAACTTTGTGGCTGGCATCAGAAACAAAGACCCCCGTACACAAAGAAAACCTTAAACCCTTTGGGTGGTCAGGTCTTTACCCCATTGATAACAATTTATCAAAAAAATTTGCAGAAACAGAGCAAGCATATCAGGATGAAATCAAGAAAAAAAATAAGGAAAAATATGAAGCAATTAAAAGGCAGCAGCAAAGAAAGCAGGAACAGGCCGAGGCTGAAGCAAAAAAAATAATGGAGGAAGAAAACCAGCGGCTTGCCGAAGAAGAGCGCAAAAAGCAGCTTGAAAATATGAGCCCGGAGCAAAAACTGTTATCTGAGTTTAATGAACCTTCAATAACAGAGAATCGAATTGTGGAAATATTTAATAAACTTGATGAATTGTCTGAGGAATACCAACAAAAAATTGCAGGGTCTTTAAAACAATACTGGATCACAAACAATAAATGGGGAAAAAAGCAGTGTTCAACAAAACAATTGAAAAAAGTATCGAAAATCAAACAAATTCTTGGAGATGCTTGAACCCTGTATCAACCCCAAGGCAATTTTTTCTTTTATTCAGCCATAAATTATCCTCTGCACAGGCAGACCGGGCAAAAAATGAGTTCAGAACAGATAAGTTTATTGAAATGCCTGAACAGCTTAAACAATTATGGCAGCAGATTCCGCCAGGAATTGACGGGCTTGGAAAATATCTTCTGCCAATAAAAAGATGGATTGATAAAATGGCCAGAAAAAATGATATTTTACTGATCCAGGGGGATTTCGGGGCAACATATCTTATGGTGAATTTTGCCATTGAAAAAAATCTGGTTCCTGTTTATGCAACAACAAAAAGAAATGCCGTTGAAAAAACACTTGATGACGGGAGCATAAAAATGGAGCATATCTTCAGTTTCTGCAGGTTCAGAAGATATGGCCAGTGACCGGATTATTTGACTTTCTTAATTTTAATGGAACACAGGACAGACAATTGAATATTCTTGTTACCACCATGGGGGCTTCATGGCAGATTCT
>WFQS01000671.1 GCA_015486915.1 Desulfobacteraceae bacterium | reverse complement strand
TACAGAGACCTTGCAGCACTGTCCTCCACACCGGCAAGATGAAATTTCATTTCATCAAGAATGTTTATTCTTCCCTCAATGGAAAGGCCGTATTTCTTTATTGCAGTATTGCTTAAAAAGTTTATTATGGACATCGATTTGTCCGCAGCTTTTTTAAATTCCTCTTTTCCATATTTACGTATAAAGGAATCCGGATCATCTCCTTTGGGAAGAACAAGAATTCTGACATCAATCCCATGTTTTACAAATGTTGTGATGCTTCTTTTGGCAGCATTGATACCTGCATTATCCGAATCAAACACCAGAATCATTTTTGAAGCATAACCCTTTAAAAGTCGGACATGCTCTGAGGTAAGGGCTGTTCCGAGACTTGCCACGGTATTTTTTACGCCGTTTTGATAAAGTGAAAGAAAATCAAAATAGCCTTCAACAATAAAAACAGAATTTTCCCTTCTGCAGTGCTGTTTTGAGAGATGAAGTCCGTAGAGTATCCTGCTTTTGCTGTACACAGGTGTTTCAGGAGAATTAAGATATTTCGGCATGGAATCATCCATAACTCTTCCTCCGAACCCTGCAACCTGCATGTTCACATCAATGATTGGAAAAATTATTCTCTGCCTGAACCTGTCATAATAGCCATCACCCTGTTTTTTTCTTAAAACAAGACCAGATGCCGCAGCGAGATGCCTGCCAAGCTTTATACACCTGAAAAAATTTACCAGGCTGTCCCAGCTGTCAATGGCATAACCGAGACAAAACTGATCCTGCATTTCACTGTTTATGCCCCGGTTTTCAAGATATTTTCTTGCCCCTGATGCATAGCTGTTTTTCTGAAGACATTCCGAATAATACTCCATTACTCTGTGGTTGAGTTTGAAAAGACCCTCCCTTGTTTCCAGCCTTTTTTTTGCTCCAGGCGACATGGTTACGTCTTTGATCTCAATGGAACATCTTCTTGCAGCCATTTTAACTGCTTCGGGAAAAGAAATACCATGGTGTTTCATTAAAAAAGAAAAAACATTTCCACCTGTACCACACCCGAAACAATGAAAAATCTGCTTTTGAGGACTGACTGAAAATGAAGGGGTTTTTTCAGAATGAAAAGGGCAGAGCCCGAGATAATTCTTCCCGGATTTTTTCAGAATTACAGATTCAGCTATCACATCAACAATATCACAGGCATTTAATATTTCCGAAATTTTATTCTCAGGAATATACATATAAGCTCAGCCCAGACTCCAAACTAAAAAATTTTATTGAAACCACTGCAAAATACTTTGAATTATAAGAGTTTCATGTAACGGCCATGAGGCAGATCTGAACTGCGTTACAGTACCTCTCAACGAAAATAAAAAGAGTATTTATTAATTTATTAAAAATACGCTCTTTCTTATAAACCGCCATGAGGCGGATCTGAAAACTCTCAGACAGCCTCAAAGAATCAAAGATTCTGACAAATATGGAAACTCTCATTTTAATAAAAATTTACAGGAGTTTCTTATAAAAAAAAATAAAAAATAAATTGTATTTCATAAAAATAACAATCCATTACTGAAAGTCAATACTTACTGGTCCCCAGTATAAAAGCAAATTAACCTGCTGACATTATTTCCCAGTATCTTCTGTCAGCATCTAAGGATGTTTTGAAATCTTTATTGCTTCTTTCAGGTCAAGGGTCTTTTCATAAAGAGCCCTGCCAGTAATAACACCTGTAACTCCCTTTTTTTCTAGGGGTAAAAGGTTTTCTATATCTTTAATGGAAGAAACTCCTCCTGAAGCTACAACCGGAATATTTACGGCTTCTGCAAGTTTTTCCGTCTCAATTATATTGGGTCCTGTCTGCATTCCGTCCCTGGAAATATCTGTAAAATTAATTGCAGCAACCCCGGTCTGTTCAAATTTCTTTGCCAGATCAACAGCTTTTGTTCCTGAAGTTTCAGTCCACCCCTCAACAGCCACAAGGCCATCCCTGGCATCTATGGCCACGACAATCCGCCCTGGAAATTTTTTACAGACATCCCTGACAAATTCCGGATTATAAAGGGCTTCACTTCCAATAATCACCCTTGACACACCAAGATCAAGATACATTTCAACTGTTTCTGCAGATCGTATTCCACCACCCACCTGGACAGGGGCCTTCACCTCAGTTATAATTTTTTTAATGGCATCAAGATTTTTAACTTTTTTTTCAACGGCTCCGTCAAGATCAACAAGATGTATAAGTTCCGCACCCTGATTTTCCCATTTTAAGGCCATCTGCCAGGGTTCATCGGAAAAACATGTCTCAGCATCCATACGCCCCTGGAGAAGACGAACGCATCTGCCCTGTTTTATATCAACGGCAGGTATTATTAACATAGCTTTTACCTTATATTTTTTATATATTTACTAAAAATTTACAGGGAGCCCTTGCTTGACAGCACTCCTGATATTCCTTTATCCACGGCACATGCCATTTTCAATGCCCTGCCAAGAGCCTTGAAAATGGATTCAATAATATGGTGTTCATTTTCACCATAATCGGCATTGATATGAAGATTCATTCCTGATTTAACGCTGAACGCACGGAAAAATTCTTTGGCAAGCCAGACATCAAAATCACCCCGGCACCTGACAGGTTCAGGAATATTGTAAACAAGAAAAGGTCTGTTTGACAGATCGACATTCACCCTTGAAAAAGCTTCATCCATCGGCACCTGGCCTGCACCATACCTTGCAATACCCTTTCTGTCTCCAAGTGCATCTGAAACAGCCTGCCCCAGCACCAGACCTGTATCCTCAACGGTGTGATGAAAATCAACTTCAATATCTCCTGCAGCTTTTATGGTAAGGTCAAAAAAACCATGCACTGTAAACAGTGTAAGCATATGATCAAAAAAAGGAATGCCCGTAACAATATCAGCTTTTCCGGAACCATCAAGGTCAAGTTCCATATTAATTTTTGTTTCTTTTGTTGAACGGCTTATATTTACTTTTCTATTCATTCTGAAAATCACCTGAAAGAAGGATATTCCCTGAACATATAATTCCTTCTGTCCCTTTCGTTTTTTATTTTAAATAACTGCCATGAGGCAGATCTAAAGACTCTCAGACAGCCTAACAACAAAGAATGAAACTCTTATTTTAAAGATTTTTTACAGGAGTTTCATATAACTGCCATGAGGTAGATCTGAACTGCGTTACAGCGCCTCAAAAAATCAGATATTTTGACGAACATAAAAAGAGCATCCATTACTTTGTCAAAAATGAGCTCTTTCTTATAGAAGAACATGCAGCGAGAGCATACGAACAATTTGCTGGGTAAAACTTGAAATCTGTGATTAATTCTTGCAAAGAATGTTTCATCATTATATATAATTTATTCTCTTTTTGATATCAGCGCTATTATTCCATAATAAATAAAAACAATCCTTATTTACTAAAATAAAAATGCACCTTATGTCAATTATTTTTTCACTTTTTATGAGGTTTTTCAAAAATGGCTTTAAAATTTCCATCAAATTTCAATTTAACAGATTCATTTAAACTTTCAGGTTCCACCCATGACAAAATAATGTCACCCGAAGATACAATTAAAATATTCAAACAGAGATCGAAATCAGCTGATCTTGAAATCCTGCAGCAAACCAGAAGAATCGATAACAACAGGCTTGGGATTCCGGTATACTTCAGCATATGCACCGAAAGGGCTGAAACCCTTCTGAATACAAAAAAGCAGATGGGAAAAGGTGCAACCCCGATCCTTGCCGAGGCAAGTGCCATCATGGAACTTGTGGAAAGGTTCAATATATACTCTTTCATAAATAATCATACAGGATTCATAAATACAGACTACAGCAAGGTGAAAAAACAGGCCATACCATTTGAACTGATTGCAGAATCTGTACGGAAAAATTTATCTTTAAAGGAAATGGAAAAAAATGAGAAAATTTTTTCCATGCTCAATCTGAACTGGACAAAGGGATATAATATCACGAAAAAAAAGGAGATGCTAATACCCGTTGACTGGTTCTTTATGATCAATGAATTCAACGGAACATCTGCAGGCAACAGCAATGAAGAAGCAATATGCCAGGGGGCATGCGAGGTGGTTGAACGCCACGTTTCTGCAATCATAGCCGAGACACAACCGGAACTTTCATATATTAATCCGGAATCGGTGGCAAATCCCGACACAAAAGCCATTATTAAAAAATTTACAAATTCCGGCATAAAATTATACATCAATGATTTTACCCTTGGAACAGGTATCCCGACCATTGGTGTCCTTGCCTTTGATCCATCAACTTTTCCACATACAAGTGAAATCGTATGGACAGCGGGCACTGCAACCAGTCCCGATAAAGCATTAAGCCGTGCATTAACTGAAGTTGCCCAGCTTGCAGGGGATTTCAACACTGCATCCAACTATCTGGCAAGCGGTCTGCCAAAATTTAAAAATCTTGAGCAGGCAGGCTTTATAACCACCCCATATGAGAATAAAACAGGCAGGATGATAAACCTTGATGATATGCCGGATATTTCGGATAAAAATATTAAAAACGAAATACTTGGCATTGCAGAGATAATGGAAAAGTCAGGCTTTGAGGTTATCACCATTGATATAACAGATCCCGGGCTTAAAATTCCCGGTTTCTACACTTTAATTCCCGGAACACAATTCAGGGAGCGCGCACAAAACAGCAGTGTGGCAATGTTTTCAGCAAAACATATATTTGAAAACAATCCTCCACAAACTGCAGAGACCAAGCTTGAAGAAATATCGAATATACTTGAAAACAGGTATTATATCAAATTCTATCAGGGATTATGCCAGCTTGCACTTGCGCGTCCTGAAAAAGCACTTAAATACATGAAATCCGCCATTGAGCTTGAACCAGCTGCCCAGGATATCCCAAGTATATATTCCTATACAGGTGTCTGCCTTAAAGAGATGGGAGAATATGAAAAAGCCCTTGAAATTCTCAAAAAAGGAATCAATGCGGATCAGGACCGTGATGATATTTACAATTTAATGGGTTATTGTAATTTCATGCTGAAACAGCATACTAAATCCATATCGTGCTTTGAAAAGGTGCTTGAACTTAAACCGGGCTCCGGTATTGACCATGCAAGCATTGCATCCAATTACAGGGAACTTGGAAACATAAAAAAAGCCATTGAATACTATGAAATGGCACTGCTTCTTGACCCATCCATTGATTTTGCAGAAAAAAATCTTAAAAAATTAAAAAAATCAACAGGTTCAAACCTCTGATTCCGGCCTGCCTGAGCATTACCGTTTGTTTAAACATTTTTTAACAGGTCTCATTCTTTTCTGGAATTTTTAAGTGAGGCTTTTATAAATTCCCTGAAAAGCGGATGGGGATGCAGAGGCCTTGACTTGAATTCAGGATGGAACTGGCAGCCCAGAAACCATGGATGATCTCTAAGTTCGACTATTTCAACAAGTTCTTCATCCGGAGATGTACCACTTACAACAAGTCCTGCATCTTCAAGGGTTTTTCTGTACTGATTGTTAAATTCATACCTGTGCCTGTGCCTTTCTGAAATATTTTCCTCTCTATAGGCATTCATAGCGAGAGTATCGGCAACAACAACACAGGGATAAGCCCCAAGGCGCATTGTTCCGCCCTTGTCCGAGCTTAAATCCCTTTTTTCCATTTTTTTGGTGCGCTCATCATACCACTCTTTCATCAGATAAATAACAGGATAGGGTGTATTGATATCAAATTCAGTTCCATGTGCATCTTCCATTGCTGCAACGTGCCTTGCAAATTCAATAACAGCCATGTGCATCCCGAGACAGATGCCAAAAAACGGAACTTTATTCTCCCTGGCATATTTTACGGCAAGTATTTTACCTTCAATTCCCCGTGAACCAAATCCACCCGGCACAAGGATACCGTCTGCTTTTTCAAGTGTTGATTCAAGATTCTCCTCGGTCAGGCTGCTTGAATCCACATAGATAAGATTCACTCTGGAATCATTTGCAATTCCTCCATGGGACAAGGCTTCATTAAGGCTTTTATAGGATTCCGTCAGGTCAACGTATTTCCCGACAATGGCAATATTAACTGAAAATCTGGGATGCTTAAGTCTGTCAACAAGTTCCTGCCAGTCTTCAAGCCTTGGAGCCCTTGCCCATATGTTAAGCTTTTTTATAATCCTGTTTCCAAGGCCCTCCTGGTTATAAATCAAAGGCACTTCATAGATGCAGTCCACATCCTTTGCCGTTATTACATCATTATCATCAACATTACAGAAAAGCGCTATTTTTGCTTTTAATTCAGGTGAAAGGTACCTGTCTGTACGGCAGAGGAGAATATCCGGTTGAATTCCAATGCTCCTCAGTTCCTTAACGCTGTGCTGGGTTGGTTTTGTCTTCTGTTCACATGCGGTTTTAATATAAGGTACAAGGGTTAAATGGATATAGATCACATTATTTTTCCCGACATCAGACCTGAACTGCCGTATTGCCTCAAGAAATGGAAGAGATTCAATATCCCCAATTGTCCCCCCGATTTCAACAATCACAACATCAACATCATTTGACACAAGGCGTATACTTTTTTTAATCTCATCTGTAATATGGGGAATAACCTGAACCGTACCGCCAAGATATTCACCCTTTCGTTCTTTGGTTATTACGGAATTATATATCTTTCCCGTGGTAAAATTATTATCATGGCCAAGTTTTGCACTTATAAATCTTTCATAGTGCCCAAGATCAAGATCTGTTTCCGTACCATCATCGGTCACATAAACCTCACCATGCTGAAATGGATTCATGGTGCCTGGGTCAACATTAATATATGGATCCAGCTTTTGAATGGTAACGGAAAGCCCTCTGCTTTCAAGAAGCAGGCCTATGGATGCAGAAGCAAGGCCCTTGCCAAGGGATGAAAGAACTCCTCCTGTTACAAAAATATACTTGGTAGCGTCAGACATTAGTTCCTCTCATTTTAATTTTGTTTTTAATTTAACTGAATCCAGTTACAAATTTTCTTTGACTGTTCAAAATCCATCCGCTGCAAAAATGAATAATGGAAATATTGAACAAAATAACATTAAAAAAAACGAATCACATTATATTGACTGATAAAAAATATGTCAATATCTACATTTTTGAAAATTTATGTTTCATGTGTTGATCATTGTGTTCTTTTTCTATATGATACCTACTTAAATTTCTCAACATTACAATCTTTATTTTTTTTATAAGAAAGAGCTAACTTTTGATAAAGTAACCAATGCTCTTTTTATGTTTGTCAAAATCTCTGATTTTTTGAGGTAAAGTAGCGCAGTTCAGCTCGGCCTCATGGCCGTTTATAAGAAAGAGCTCACTTCTGACAAAGTAACAAATACTCTTTCTATGTTCGTTGAGAGGCACTGTAACGCAGTTCAGATCTGCCTCATGGCAGTTATAATAATCAACTAAAATCATGCAATTTAAGTCAATAAGTTAAGGAGACGGCACAGATGAACGAAGCATCTCAGTTTACATTGTACAGCGGAGGACACAGGGGAGCAGAAGCGGAATTCGGCAAGATGGCTGAAAAATACGGCATAAAGGAAGTAAATTTTTCCTTTGAAGGGCACAGTATTGAAAGAAATGTCGGGGTTAAGGTCCTAAGCCAGGAAGAGTTGAAAAAAGGAGACATCAGCATGGATATTGTCTCGGCACGCATGGGAAGATCCTTTTCAAAGGCTGAAAAAATCCGCAAGGTCATTCAGTCAATTTTCCATATGGTCAACAATGGATACCAGATTTTTGCCATAGGCTGGATACTGCCGGACAACACCGTTAAAGGAGGAACAGGATGGGGGGTTGAGCTTGGAAGACTCTTTAACAGGCCTGTATTTGTTTATGAACAGGACCGCAAGGAGTGGTTTTCCTGGATTGACAACTCCTGGATGCAGGTAAGTCCCGTGATATCCCACAAAACCTTTGCAGGCACAGGAACAAGGGCTCTTACCGATGATGCAAAACAGGCCATAGCAGATCTGTTTAAAAAATCATTTGCCAGAGATTAACATCCAGGGCACAGGAATATAAAAAATAACGGGACATGCATTCCTGCAGTTTTATCTGTAAACATGACCCGTTTTTCTGCGGCTTTAAATAACGGCCATGAGGCCGAACCGGACTGCCTTACAGTGCCTCAAAAAATCAGAGATTTTGACGAACATAGAAAGAGCATCAGTTACTCTGTCGAAAGTGAGCTCTTTCTTATAATTGCCATGAGGCAGATCTGAAGACTCACAGACGGCCTCACAACAAATGTTGAAACTCTTATTTCAATAAAAATTTACAGGAGTTTCATATAAAAGTATTTCTACAAAAATCTAAGCTGCCGGTCAGGGCATCCTCTGTTTTACAAGTTCCGCCACGATTTTAACACTTTCATCCATGGAAACAGCCCCTGTATTAATCAGCATATCATAATTATTGGGATCTGCAATGGAAGTGTTGAAATATTGCCTGATAAAAGATCGTCTTGTGGATTCTGTCTTGGTGATACGTCTGCCTGCCTCATCCATGGAAAGCCCGAACTCATCAGCAACATGCCTGCAGCGGAATTCAAACGGGGCGATAATTCTTACGCTTATTCTTATTTCAGGGGAAAGAATAAAATTGGCCCCACGTCCAACAATAACACTTGACCCGTGCCTTCCAATTGCCGCTATGACTTTCATGAGATGGTGCAGATATTTGTCCGGCCACAGAAACCTTTTATCCACAAGTGATGCAATCCAGTTATCAAGTGTAGTTAACGCCCGTTCATCGAGAATTTCAAGAAAGCGCATGCTGATATTAGCATCCTTTGCCATATCATGGACAACTTCCTGGTGGAAAAGATCAAACCCTAATTGTTCAGCAAGCTTTTCAGCAATGATCCTGCCACCGCTTCCAGGTTCTCTTGAAATACTGACAACCGGTGACGGCAGGACTTCTTTCTCCTGGGACAGGGTTTTTTCATACTCCCATTTTTTGATGTGCTGTTCAATAATTTGACTGGTGGAACGTTTCCTTGTTTCCATTTTTACCCCCTTTCCACTTTCTGCATTCAAATAGAAAAAAATATCTTTAAAAAAAAGGATCTAAATGAGTGCAAAGTGAATTGTCATTAATATTGTTGGCAAATGGTAAAACCAGTACAGAAAGTCTGTTTCAGACAGGCAGGAACAGGCAGGATTCAATTTTTCCGCAAATTTATACTTGCAAATATTATACTAAAATAAGTTGTCATATGTCAACGGATAATACAATTTCACAGCAATGACAGATTGCCTGTATCACAGAAAGTGAAATAAGCAGCAGCTGTAATCAAGCATGAAATTCAATTTCATCTTTAAAATGGCAGGCCGCATAATGATTTTTACCGGCATTTTTTACAGGTTCCAGAACGGGTTCCTCATTTATGCAGATTTCTTGTACAAAAGGACACCGGGTATGAAATCTACACCCCTTGGGAGGATTTTCAGGAGACGGAACCTCCCCTTTAAGAATTATCCTTTTTTTCCGTTTACCAGGAACCGGAACAGGAATTGATGACAACAGGGCATTTGTATAAGGATGACAAGGCGTTTCATATATTAAGGGAGCATCGGCAATTTCAACTATTCTGCCAAGATACATGACTGCAATCCGGTCAGAAATATGCTTAACAACTGAAAGATCATGGGAAATAAACACATAG
>WFQS01000670.1 GCA_015486915.1 Desulfobacteraceae bacterium | reverse complement strand
TAACAACTAAAGAGGCAACTGATATTCTTATTTCAACGGGATGTTCTGGGAATACAGCAAAAGAGGTGTCACACCTGCTGTCTGACATTGAAGACAGCAGGTATGGCGGCAATGGTATCAAAATGGATGAGAAAAAAGATCTTCTGAAAAGGACCCGGGCTGTTTTAAAAATGATCTGCTTAATGTTTCTCTGTTTTGCAATTTTTTGGGCTGTGCCGGGAAATTCGTCTGCTGCAGACAAAACAGGCTCTCTTTTTCTCACAGGTGTTAAAAATTATCAAAAGGGAAATTATAAGGAGGCAGCAGAAGATTTTAAACGTATTGCTGAAAAGGGCGTTAAAACCGGAGCTCTTTACTATAATATCGGCAACAGCTATTTCAAGGCCGGCAGGACGGGCCTTGCCATTTTATGGTATGAAAGGGCAAAAAAACTCATACCCCGTGATCCTGATTTAAAATTCAATCTTGATTACGCAAATACATTTGTAAAGGATAAAAAAGATAATTCCGGGGTGAAGATTTCAGATATCCTCTTTTTCTGGGAAGACCTTATTCCATCAGGTGTTTTGCAGTCCGCAGCCATTGGTTTCTGCTTTTTGTTTTTTCTCTATGCCGGATTTTGTACACTGAAAAGAAAAAATATTTTTACATCTGCAGGGGTTCTGCTGTTTCTGTGTCTTGTCATTTTTACCTTTGCAGCATGCTATGATTTCTATCATAAAAATACAGCCCGTTTTGCCGTTGTGATCAAGGATAAAGCAGCCGTGAGATCCGGTTTTTCAGATGATTCAACAAAACTTTTTGTCCTTCATTCAGGAACCATGGTTAAAGTTGAAAGGATAAACGGCAGGTATCTTATGATCTTTTTCTCCAAGGGAAAGATGGGATGGATCAAACAGGGAGATGCCGAAATTATCTGATATAACAGATTTTTTTCTTAATTTCTTGACAATTGCAGCCGCGTTCTTTTAGTATTTGATTTAAATAAATAGGTTCAGTTCATTATTAAATTAATTTATTGAGAGGAATGACCCAATGAATAAAAAATTATTCTTGTTTCTACTTGTATGTATGTGTGTACTTTCATTCTGTATGGCTGGATGCATGTCATCCATGTCAACGGGGTCAAGTGCCGCCAAAACAACTGCAACCGGTTCTGCCGGCGGCGCCAATGCCCAAAACGCAAATGCCGGTCTGGAACATTGCAACGCATCCCTGGGAACCCTGGCAATTTACGAAGATCGGTCCGAAAACTGGTATAATTATTTAACTCACGATCTACGGCTGCCGTCAACTGTTCCTGTGATAAGGCTGCTGGCCCAGCAATCAAATTGTTTCGTCGTTGTTGAACGTGGCAAAGCCATGAAACAGATGCTTCAGGAAAGGCAATTAATGAAGTCCGGAGAGATGCGCAGTGGTTCAAATTTCGGTAAAGGTCAGATGGTAGCAGCCGATTACACGGTCACCCCTTCTATTACCTTCAGCTCGAACAATACCGGCGGTGCAGGTGCCGTCGTCGGCGCTCTTTTCGGTTCGGTGGTCGGCGCAGTAGCCGGTGGGATGAAAACCAGCGATGCCAGCACCATACTCACCCTGGTCGAAAACCGATCAGGCGTCCAGCTTGCCGCAGCAGAGGGCAGCGCAAGAAATACGGATTTCGCTCTATTGGGTGGCGTATTTGGCGGCGCTGCGGGCGGTGCCGGTGCCTATTCCAGAACACCTGAAGGAAAAGTGATCGTCGCCGCATTTACAGACTCCATGAACAACCTGATCAAAGCGGTTAAAGCCTATAAAGCTCAGACTGTCAAAGGCGGGCTTGGCACCGGCGGAAATTTAAGCGTCCAGGGTGGCAAGGCTGCGATGGAGGCATCCAATGGGTTAATCCAGGGCGTTATGACACAACGGACGTACAATAAAAGCACCAGGGCTTATGATTATGTTGTCATGACAAAGGACAAATCCAGGACATTTACCTTCAGCAGCCCCAGAAAAATTACCTATAAAAATGATTTGATCCAGTTTACCGCGCCCGGTGGCAATATTGATGTAAATTCAATAAAACTGCTCGAAAGGAAGTACCTGCAAAAGTACTGGAAATAGTTCAGCCTCAGTTAGTTTTTCAGGCCCGGGACCGTCGGTGAACCGCAGTCCCGGGCTGCTTTTCCATCATTGAACGCCCTGATACTGACCGTCCTGTATCTCTGCATGGAATAAAAAGATCTATTCGCTTGACTTTCCTGATTAATTTGAATACCAATAAATAATATTTCACCTTTAAAATTGCTGTAATCCAGGTTGTCATTTACAGCATTTTTTCAGTTTCGCCTGTTTGTAATCTTTTTGGATAAAAATATGTTAAGGACGAAAAGGAGACTCACCATGAACAAAGAATCCAAATCAAAAGCAGAAAAACCGTCTGATAAGCCTGACCTGTCTAATAGCAATGACCATGAGTTGTCCGGAACTAAATCAGTGATGCCCGGTGCAGGAAATATAGATAAAATTCGTGATATACTGTTTGGGAATCAGGCAAAAGATTACGAAAAACGATTTGTCAGGATGGAAAACCAGCTTATCCAGGAATCAGGTGAACTCAAAGAAGAACTTTTAAAAAGGATTGATTCTCTTGAACTTTATGTCAAACAGGAGATGAAAGATATAAATGATCGTATAAAAAAGGAATCTGACGAAAGGGTCGTGTCCGATAAAGACCTTCACCAGGAATTAAAAGAGAGCTTTGAAACGCTGAACAAAAAAATATTACAGGAAGAAACTAATCTTGCTGAAAAATCCACGGAATTAAGGGATCAGATTTTAGAACAGTCAAAACAGTTAAGCGCAGAGATACGGTCTAAAGCTGATCAGGCATCAAACAGTTTAAAACAGACAGCAAATGAACTTGATGATGCAAAGGTTAACCGCTCTGATCTGTCCGGTTTTTTTCTTGAGCTTGCAATGCGGCTTTCAGGAGATCAAAATATAGGTTCTTCAGGCAATATAAATGGCTAAAGCGGGCGATGCCCGCAAATCATTTGCCTCTCCCCAATTTCTTTTTGACAGGAATTGAGAACTAAGGCGCTAAGGAACTGATGTGTTTTGTGTTAGGGAACTTCCAAAAAATAATTTACGCATTCTGTTTGCCCTTTTGCCCGTTTTCTCTGTTGTGATAACAGGCACATAGTTCGACTATGCACCTGTCATCACGCCTTGAAAACGAACAAAAGTACTGCACGATATACGTATATTATTTTCTTCCAGTTCCCTTAAACTGGAGGACAGGAAAAGGGATTATCAATGAGTCAGAAAATTGATAAACACAATGGTCTTGATGAATTAAAGGATCTTCTCATTAAAGAAGAAAAAGAGAAGATTCAAAGAATAGAAAGACGTCTTGATGATCCCATGGTCAGGGCAAAAGAGATCAGTCAGTCCCTGCCGGAAGCTATTTCTCTGTCCCTGATTAATGGCAGCCACATTCCCCGTGTTCTCCAACCGGTTATTGATGAGTCAATTAAAATCTCAGTTAAGAATAATCCTGAAACAATTGCAACTGCAATATCTCCTGCTCTTGGCCCTGGTATCCGCAAAGCCATAACATCAACTTTAATGGGAATGATTCAGTCCCTTAACCATGTTTTGAATCACAGTTTTTCCATCCAGGGTATTAAATGGCGGTTTGAAGCATTTAAGAGCCATAAACAATTTGCTGAAGTTGTTCTTCTGCACACACTTGTATATCGGGTTGAACAGATATTTCTGATTCATATAAACACAGGACTTGTTCTCGAGCATGTTGTTGCCGGGGATATCATCAGCCAGGATCCTGATCTTGTATCCGGAATGCTAACCGCCATCCAGGACTTTGTTGAAGACTCCTTTCAGACAAATGCAGGAGATGAAATCGAAACACTGCGTATGGGATCTGACAGGAGCATATGGATTGAGCATGGGGAACATGCAATGATTGCTGCTGTAATCAGAGGGAACCCGCCGCTTGACCTGCGTATAAAATACAGGGAACTTCTTGAAGAGATTCACATGAAATCAGGGATGACGCTGGAAAATTTTGACGGTGATACCCTGCCTTTTTCAATTTTTAGAAAACGTCTCGAAGAAGGTCTGGAATTTAAAGAGAAAAAAATGCAGAAACGTATTTCACCTCTGCTTGCCTGTATTTTTATTATAATTTTCTTGATATCTGTTATGTGGGGAGTTAACGTCTTTAAGACCCGTAAGTCCTGGCATCAATATCTTTTAAGGCTTAAAAACCAAAAGGGATTGATCGTTCTTTCTGCACAGAAAGAAAATGGTAAGTATCACATTTACGGGCTTCGTGATCCAATGGTTAAAGATGCTCAATTATTACCCGGGAAAAAATTAGAAAAAAATATTAATGTCACATTTAACTGGAAAACTTATTGCAGTCTTGATCCTGAATTTATTTTAAAGCGTGCGAATCGGTTTTTAAAACCTCCTTCAACAATAAAAATCAATTTATCCGGAAATATCATCTCTGCAATGGGAGAAGCCCATCAGGCGTGGATCGAAAAATTCCGGAAAACGGCAATGACAATTCCAGGCATTCATGGTTTTAATGATAAAATGATTAAAAATATTGACATGAATAAACTTGACGCTGCTGTGAAAAAACTTGCGGCAGTTAAACTTTATTTTCAAAGCAACAGTACAAAATTTATTAAAGGCCAGGAAAAAATTTTAGCAGGTGCAGTTGACATAATTAAGAAAATCAGGAAACTTCAATCAAAAGTTAAAACGAATATTGAAATCCTTATAATGGGTCATACCGATTCCTCTGGCAGTGAGCGGGTAAACAGGAGATTGAGCCTTGAAAGGGCAAGGAAAATTTTTAATCTTTTCATTTTCCAGGGTATACCCCCTGACTTTCTTACCCCAATCGGTATTGGTAATAAAATAGTTCTTGCAAAAGAAAATTCTAAAAAAGACCGACAATATAACAGGGCAATAACTTTTAAAATATTTTACAAAAATTTAAAAACAGGTCAAGTGAAATGATCAAGAAAAAAATTTGCATGCTGGGCGCATTTGCCACTGGAAAAACAAGCCTTGTACGAAAATATGTACACAGCATCTTCTCGGAAAAATATCACACCACAGTGGGCGTAAATATAGAAAAAGTACAGGTGCACACTGAAAATGACGATGTTGACCTTATTATATGGGATCTTTACGGAGAAGACGAATTTCAGAAAGTCAGGGCATCTTACCTCAGGGGGGCTTCAGGTTGTATTTATGTGGTTGACGGAACACGAAAGGCAACTCTTGCAACGGCATTGAATCTAAAGGAAATGGTTGACAATACAATTGGCAGCACACCTTTTATTATTGCTGTTAATAAATCAGATTTAATAGATCAATGGGAAATTGAGCCGTCATTACTGGAGGGATTACAGCAAAAGGGAATTTTTGTTGTAAAAACAAGTGCAAAAACAGGTGAAGAGGTCAAAGAGGCGTTTCAAGAGCTTGTAAAAGAAATGCATTGTAAATAAACCATATTTCAGGACAATAACAATGCAAGATTCTACATCTATGATTTTAGACAAAATATGTCTGCATATATTTAAAGACTGCGGCATCGCATATATAATAATAGATAATTTTGAGAAAATAACCCTGTGTGGTGGAAACTTTGAAGATTTAAACCTGCCTGTTCCTGAAAAGAACACAAATATTTCAGATGCTGTTATTTTCATGGAGGGACTTTTACCTCTTGAAGTTGAATCAATGGAGTTTTCATGTATAAAAATGCCATCCGGTTCCTCCATTGATGCTTTTCTTTTTAAAATAAAAGAGGGTTATGCCCTGATCATGTGGGATGCATCAAAAAAAGACGCATTTCTTTCACAAACCCAGCAGAAGTACAATGAGTTGAGTCTTTTAATTGAAAAACAGAAAAATCGTATCATAGATTTCTCCGATAAAAGTTCTCCTGATAAAAAGGATATTGTTCTTGAGGATTTATGTCGGGCACTTAATCTTGCTGTTTTTGAAATGAACGATAAAGGTTTTTTTGTCCTTATCGGTAAAGCCCCTTTGTGGGTTGAAGAAATCCCCCATCTTAAGAAAATTTTTTCAGAATGTGAGTGTAAAGCGGATAATTTCAGCTTTATGGGGAATTTTATTAATGAAGTGAAATCCAGGTGGGAAAAAAATAATCTGAAAGCCTTTAATTCCGGTATTTGGGTTGAAAAAGACGATAAAGGCAGGGAATTCTTACTTGAAGCAACAGCTGTGAATGTTAACAAAAAAAAATTATTAATGATTTCCCACGATGTCTGCCACCCCAATAAAACCCAGTCAATCATTCAAAAGGGAAGAGAACTGGCCCTTGATTATCATAACCTGCAACGGTCCGGGCAGGAGTTGAAATTTATCAATGATGAACTGGAACGGCGGGTTAAGGAAAGGACAAAACAACTTGAAAAGACAAATAAACAGCTTGCAGAAGAACTTGAAGAAAGAAAGAAAATTGAAAAACAGCGACAGGAAATTTCAAGGCAGTTACGCCAGTCCCAGAAAATGGAAGCCATTGGTACACTTACCGGCGGTATTGCCCATGATTTTAATAATATATTGTCAGGAATAATTGGCTTTACCGAATTGGCTATGCTGGATGTGCAGGATGATCCACCATTGAAACATAAGCTTGCAAATATTCTAAGCGGATCGGACCGGGCAAAGGAATTAATCAGACAGATACTTACATTCAGCCATGCAGATGAATATGAAAAAAAACCTTTAAAATTGAAACTGGTTGTTGCAGAAGCTTTAACCCTTATTCGTGCTTCTATTCCATCAAATATTGATATTAAAAAAAATTTGCAAAGTAAGGAATATATTCTTGCCGATGTGAGCCAGATTCATCAGGTTGTCATGAACCTTTGTACCAATGCATGGTATGCAATGAAAGAAAGAGGCGGTACTCTTGTGGTGGAGCTTGATGATGTTGATATCAAGCCGGGAGATATCATATCAGGGTATGAATTAAATTCAGGCAGGTTTCTTGTTTTAACTGTTAAAGATACAGGGTGCGGCATACAGCCCGATGTGGTTGAAAAAATTTTTGATCCCTATTTTACAACAAAGGGACAGGATAAAGGTACCGGACTTGGACTTTACGTTGTCCATGGCATTGTGAATAATTGCAATGGCTGCATAATAGTTGACAGTAAAATGGGGGAAGGAAGTGTTTTTAAAGTATATTTTCCGGCTTTTGATATGCAGACGAAAGCTTGTACTAAAGAGTCTCCCATGCTTTTTGGTAATAAGGAAACCATTCTTTTTGTGGATGATGAACCATTTCAGACGGAGATGGCCACCCTTATGCTGCCTAAACTTGGATACAATGTGGTGACCTGTAATGACAGTGTAAAAGCATTGGATATGTTTTTAGAGGAGAAAGAGAAATTTGATCTTCTTGTAACAGACATGGTAATGCCGAAAATGTCAGGTGTCACACTTGCTGAAAAAATTTATGACATCAGGCCTGATATCCCGGTTATCCTGTGCTCGGGTGGTATTGATGACTGCAACCCTGATGTGATAAAAAAATGTGGAATCAAAGAATACTTAATTAAACCGGTTTCAATGAAAGACCTCGCAAATGCAGTCAAAAGCGCGTTGATTAAAAAGGCATAAACAGAAATTAGAAAAGTTTTATTGTTGTTTTTAGTGGGAATGGTTTTTATTGTTTTGTAATGCTTTTTTAACGGCAACGGCAATTTGCTCAAAAGCATAGGGTTTTTTTACGTAGGCATTAATACCGAGTCTTTCAGCCTCTTTTACCCTTGAGTTTTCTGAAAAACCGCTTGTGACAATACCCTTCTGGCCGGGATGAATTTCAAGGATTTTTTGATAGGTTTCAAGACCGTCAATTCCAGGGTCCATTATCATGTCAAGTATGACAAGGTCAGCAGTATGATTTTTCATGTAATCAACGGCCTGTTCACCAGAAGAGGCTGTTTTTATATTATAACCAAGTTTTTCAAGTATCCCCGATGCAATTATCCTTTGATTTTTCACATCATCCACAACAAGTACAGTCTGGCCTTTTCCCCTGTATTGTTCAAGAGAAAAGGGTGCAGCTTCACTGGCAATGGGATTTTCTTCCTTTTCTGCAGCCGGGAAATAAAGGGTAAAGCAGGTGCCTTCCCCCTTTGTGCTTTTAATATCAATATATCCGTCATGATCTTTGACTGTACCCCATACGACGGACATGCCCAGGCCTGTTCCACTCCTGCCCATGACTTTTTTTGTGTAAAATGGTTCAAAAATTTTATCCATATCCGCATTAGAAATACCAGTGCCTGTATCGGAAACGGAAATTACAGAGTAGTGTCCTTGTTTGAAATTAACGGTTTTTTTCGTTGATTTGTCTTTGCATGAAAAATAATTTTTCGTTGCAATGGAAATTATTCCTCCTTCATGCATTGCCTCAGCTGCATTTCCCACAAGGTTCATTACAGTTTTGGACAGATGGACAGGAGAACCGTTTACCAGCATCAGATCAGGTGCAGGATTAAATTCAATGTTAACCAGGTTATGAAAAGATTGAAGGTTTTTAAATTCAGGACTTTTTAAATAAGTATTAATAATGGTATTTAAATCAACGGTTTTTTTAACAACAACACCCCTTCTGGTAAGGGTAAGCATGTCCTGAACAATGGCTGCGGCTTTTACGCCGGACTGCTTTATTACAGAAAGGGGTTTATAAAGGGGGTCATCTTCCTGTATGTCCATCAGCAGAAGTTCAGGGTAGCTTACGATCCCGCTTAAAATATTGTTTAAGTCATGGGCGACTCCACCTGCGAGGGTACCGACAAGCTCCATTTTTTCAGCCCTTGTCAGTTTTTTCTTAAGTTCTTTCTGCTCGTCTTCTGCAATTTTTTTCTCTGTAATGTCAATACCGTGCAAAAGAACAGCCCTGCTGCCTTTAACAGAAATGGAACTTGCCAGAATTTCAAGAAATATAATCTCTCCATTTTTTGTTTGAAAACAGCTCTTGCAATATTCTTTTTCCGATTCTCCGTTTTCAAGCCTGTTTATTTTTTTTCTTGTTTTTTTATCGTCTTCAGTGCACACCAGATCCTGGATTTTTTTCATTTTCAAACTATTTAAATCATATTTTAAAAGATCGGACATCGCTTTGTTGGCATAGATCATTCGACCCTTCTGTATAATGGCAATAACAGCAAAGGAATTCTCGGCAAGACTCCTGTACTTATCTTCTGATTCACTTAAATCGTGAAGAATGGCGCTGATTTTCATTTTATCGGCTTCAAGGCTTTTAATCATTGAATTAAATGCCGATGACAGGTGTGAAATTTCATTATGGCCTTTGATTTCAATGGGATTAAAATCTCCTTTACTGACCTTGTCAGTTGCTTGAATGATATTTTTCAGAGGAGTGTTTATCTTCATAAGAAACAATAATAAAAGTACAAAAGCTGTTATGATAACCGTACCAAAAGTTCCAAATCTGACCGTTTTTTCAGCGGCAATAATTGGAGCCATGTAATCTCTTGAGGGGATAAAACTTATGATTGTCCATTGATAAAAGGGAAAATATTTTAAATTTGCCATTACTTTATCTTTGAATAGATTCAGAGAAATAATTTTTTTTCCGTCAAATCCCGGATGTAAAAACTGATCTAAATCATGGGGGTTGATATGAAAGTATAATGGTTTAAAGGTGGCAGCAAGGATTTTACCTTTTTTATCCAGAACCATCATGCGTACCTTGGGAAATCTGCGGCTGATGGCATTTATTCTTTCTAAGGCCTCTTTTTTTGAAGCCAGATTCATCTCTTTGTTTTCTTCCATGCGAAGGTCAAGAAGATAGGCAAATTTATCTTCACAAAAAGACATCTCAATGGCTGCTGAGTTGCGGAGGATTGAATCGTTCATATCTTTCAGATGTACAACCATTGGGGGAAGAAAGATGGAATTTAAAACAAATGAAAAAACAAGGCCTGCTGCTATGACAGGAAGCATAATCCCAAATAAAAGGCGGTGCCTGAAAACAGGATGCATAAGTATTTTTTTAAAAATTTCCATACAGTTTTATTTTTCACAGGCTTTGAAATCAGCAGGTGAGGTCTCCATGGACTCAGGATAAACAATTTCTTTTTTACCATGCTGCCATTGAATAACCATGGGATTATGGCCTATTTGAAGACCTGTATGATCCACTTTGAATCTTCCCATCACAGTTACAGTATCAAGGGCCATTATAAAATCTCTTATCTTATCCTGATCAAGACTTTTAATCTGTTTGACTGCTTTTTCAAGAATCTGGCAGGCGGAAAATGCTGAACATGCATGATAATCGGGCATTTTACCGGTAAATTTTTTAAAATTATGGATAAATTCAGCCGTTCCAGGAAAGGGAAGACGTGCATCGGGCTCCCATTGAGAAGGTCCGAAGATACCATCAGCAAAGGCCCCCACCTTTTTATGAAAATCTTGGAAAACAGGGGCTATGGTAAAGGCAAGGGCTCTTGGACGATAATTTTTCTTTTTCATCAGTTTTATAAATTTATAGGAATCAGGCGGGTAAGCGCTGAAAATAAGACCTCCCGGTTTTTTTGCCATGACTTTATTTAAAATACAGGGAAACTCTTTTTCACCGTCATTAAAACTCTGCGTATAAATAAGGTCCATACCAAACAGGCCGGTCCATTTTTTAACACCTTGTGCTATTGAAGTATTAAAGGCGGAATTCTCAAAAATAACACCAAGGGTCCTGAAGCCGTTTTTTGCCATAAGATTTTGAAATCCGATCATATATCTTCCTGCCGGAGCGTAAACACCAAATATATATTTATAACCTCTTTTCCATATTTTTTCGCTTGAAGCTTCACAGGCAAGCATCACAAAATGATGAGCTTCACTTACCTCTGAGGCTGCAAGGGTAAGTGGACTGCCATATGGTGACAGGACAAGATCAACATGATCTTGTGTAATCATTTTTCTGTAAAGGGGTTTAACAAGATCAAGGCGGCTTTTATTATCATATAAAACAAGCTTTATCTTTTTTCCAAGAAGCCCTCCACTGCGGTTGATCTGATCCGTCCACAGCTCATATCCTTTTTCCATCATCCATGACGGCATTTCATACTTGCCTTGAAGTGAGATACTTGCCCCTATATAAAGAGGTCTGGTTTCAGCATGGAGGTATAAAGGCGATGACAACACGGATAAAACAAAAATTAAAATCCCGATTGATGGTATTGAAACAATTTTTTGTATAACTTCCATAGAGTTATTATAAAGGAAAACCTGCAGATATGTCAATATGATTAAAAATATGTAATTGCCGGAATTTACAATAATCATTAACTGAATCTGCTTTTATATTGACATCCTTTTGTTCTTTCCATTATAACATATAAAATTTAATTTTTAATCATAAGTATAAGAGGTTATTTTATGAATAGATTTAATTTGTCGGGAAAATCGGGTCGTTTTGTCATTTTGATCGCCATAGCAGTATCTGCGGTCTTTTTTATTTCCATTACATGCATGCCAGCTTTTGCATCGGAAAAGTCTTCCCAGGCAGTAGAAGAGGTGAACACCTCCAGTGTCCATGAATCCGTTAATGCCCAATCTGAAGTTGAAAAAACAATCGATTCACAGGAGCATGAAGCTGTAAAAAAGCATGGGTCAGGTGAGAAAGCTGCAGAAGAAGCTGCCAGCGAAAAGAAAGTTTCAGAGGAACATCAGAATGTAAACAGGGAAGTGACCTCTGAAAGTCACAAAGGAGTTAAAGAAGCAGCAAAAGAAGAGGAAAAACCTGAAGAACCGGAAGTTACAGGTTCACGTTTTGCAGAAGCATCCGTTGAAGTGCTGAAAAGAGAACTTAACAGCTTCTGGGGATGGAGGCCCAATGATTATATAACTTTTTTTACTGATAATACAAAAAATTTTCAGCTTGGAGTTCTTGAGGTCACAAGAAGAGCAGCGGTGGAGCTTTCCGAAAGGATTTCAAGGACAGGAAGTACAGCTTCCTTAAATAAAAATCTTGAAGAAGCAAGAAATCTGCTCATGGTGAAAGCTGATGCCTATATGTTTCCGTCAGCAGGATTCAGCTATGAAAATGCTGTGGAAGATATTGAAAAATACAGGGAACAGCTGATCAAAGGCCACGCTGCCTTTTTTAACAGGACGGATAACCTGATTCCTCTGCTGCAGCGGTTTGAGGATCTTCTTGGAAGCTGCGATGAAAATCTTGTAAAGCAGACTGAGGATGACGGAACAACTGTGAGTACATTTGCAGCAGATGATTATTTCTACTATGCCCAGGGGGTTGCCTCTGCCATGGTTCCGATCCTTGAGGCAATAAGTGAGGATTTTCACGAAACAATCACTTCAAGACTCAGTGGACAGACTCTGCACCACATCATACATTCCTGCGAAGAAGCAGCAGATCTTCATCCATGGATGGTGTTTAACGGAGACCTTGACGGGTTGATTGCAAATCACAGGGCAAATATGGCAACATTTATCAGTCATGCACGTTTTTATGTCGGGGTTCTGATCAAAACGCTGTCCACATAAATATTAAAGCGGGCGATGCCCGTTTTAGAATTTAAAACAGATTTAACTGAATATGCAGCCGGGCTGCTATGGTTATATATATTGGGATTTTTAAAAAATGTTCAATTTTGTTCGGGTTCAGGAAAGGTGAAAAATTTATTCATAAGGAATACATCGCTTTTTTATTAAGGATGCACTTTCTGTCTGTCCCAACACAGGACAAAAGGTTGATATTTTGCGAAGATTTCATATTTGGTATTTACATCAGGAGGTTATATAATGTTTAAAATTGTCAATCGGGAGGAGATGGCCCAGGGGACCATTATTCTGAACGAAATTGAAGCTCCACGTATCGCAAAAAAAGCAAAACCAGGTCAATTTGTTATTATTCAGGCCACTGAGAAAGGTGAAAGAATTCCACTTACCATGGCTGACAGTGACCCTGAAAAGGGAACTATTACAATAGTTTACATGGTGGTAGGCAAATCAACTGCAGTTTTCGGAACAAAGAAAGTCGGAGATGAGTATTTTGCTGTAATAGGCCCCCTTGGCAAGGCGACCCACATCGAAAAAAAAGGGAAAGTTGTATGTGTGGGCGGTGGAACAGGGGTGGCTGTCCTTCATCCAATCACAAGAGCTCTCAAGGAGATAGGTAATGAAGTCACGACCATTATCGGTTCAAGGAGCAAAGACCTTCTTATCCTTGAAGACAGAATGACAGCGGCTTCAGATACACTTCATATATGTACGGATGACGGCACCAGGGGACATCACGGGTTTGTTACGGATATCTTAAAGGAAGTCCTTGAAAAAGAAGATATAAGCCTTGTGGTTGCCATAGGTCCTGTGCCAATGATGAAATTTGTATGCATGATTACAAAAGAAAAAAATGTTGAAACCCTCGTCAGTCTGAATCCCATTATGGTGGATGGTACTGGAATGTGTGGAGCATGTCGCGTTTCCGTCGGCGGCAAAACAAAGTTCGCCTGTGTTGACGGCCCTGAGTTTGACGGTCATAAAGTCGATTTTGATGAGCTTTCCCAGCGTCTTCGGGCATATCTTGAAGATGAAAAAATGAGCTATGATGCATTTAAAGAACAGCAGGCATAATTTTAAAATATGAATTTAACACCTGCTTGTAATGTTAAACAGATGTTCACAATGCCGGGTAATAGCTGTTTTTTTAAAAATGTTTTGTTCGGCATTTGATATATGGAGGATGTAATGGCAGAGAAAAAAGCAAAAAAAGTAATAGAAAGGGCGGAGATGCCCGCCCAGGAGCCGGAAGTCAGGAGGAGAAATTTCAAGGAAGTCCCCCTGGGACTTACTGAATCAATGGCTGTCCTGGAAGCCTCACGTTGTCTTCAGTGCAAGAAACCCGCCTGTATGCAAGGCTGTCCAGTGTCTGTAAAAATACCTGAATTTATTCATGAAATTGCAGAGGGTAACTTCATGGCAGCTGCAGAAAAACTCTGGGAGAGAAACGCTCTACCCGCTGTGTGCGGAAGGGTATGTCCCCAGGAGATCCAGTGTGAAGGAAACTGCATACTGGGGAAAAAGGGAAAACCTGTGGCCATTGGTTATCTTGAAAGGTTTGCCGCTGATTATGCAAGGCAGCAGGCATCGGGATCACTTCCTGTGATTGAAGAAAAAACAGGTAAAAAAGTTGCAGTAATAGGATCGGGTCCTTCAGGGCTTACCGTGGCAGGAGATCTCATTAAAAAAGGTCATGATGTCACGATATTTGAGGCATTTCATAAACCGGGCGGTGTTCTTGTTTACGGAATTCCGGAGTTCAGACTTCCTAAAGCCATTGTGGCATCCGAGGTGGATACACTCACAAAACTTGGGGTAAACATTGAAGTAAATTCCGTTGCCGGCAGAACAATGACAATTGATGAACTCTTTGAAGAGGGATATGATGCTGTTTATGTGGGTGTTGGAGCGGGGCTTCCAAGATTCATGAATCTTCCCGGGGAAAATCTCATAGGTGTGTTTTCAGCCAATGAGTATCTCACAAGAACCAATTTGATGAAGGCTTATCTTTTCCCCGAGTATGATACTCCGATTCCAAGGGGTAAAAATGTTGTTGTCCTTGGTGCAGGAAATGTTGCAATGGATTCTGCAAGGACAGCAATGCGTCTTGGTGCCGATTCCGTGAAAATTGTTTACCGGAGATCAAGGGAAGAAATGCCTGCAAGGGCTGAAGAACTCCACCACGCTGAGGAAGAAGGCATAGAATTTGTACTTTTAACCAATCCCATCCGGTTTTTCGGCAATGAAGAAGGCCGTGTTACACAGATGGAATGCCTTAAAATGGAACTTGGTGAACCCGATGCTTCAGGCAGAAGAAGGCCAATACCCATTGAGGGCTCTGAGTACAGAATAGACTGCGATACCATTATTGTTTCCATTGGAGCACTGCCGAATCCTCTGCTTACCAATGCGACTCCTGACATAAATTTAAATAAACGGGGTCTTATTGTTGCCGATCCTGAAACCGGTAAAACAAGCAAAAAAGCTGTGTGGGCAGGCGGAGATATTGTAACCGGCCTTGCAACTGTAATCCTTGCCATGGGAGCCGGGAGACAGGCTGCAAATTCAATGCATGAGTATCTTACCCTTGGCTGGTAATCGCGTTGTTAAGGATCGAAAATTTTATAAGTTGAACGAAATTGCTTGTCTTCCGGCCCATCTACTTCGTTGCATCAAAGGCCGAATACGTTGAGTATGCAACCTTTAATGCGCCTTGTACATGGGCCGGAATTCTGCGCTATTTCTGTTCAACTTATT
>WFQS01000669.1 GCA_015486915.1 Desulfobacteraceae bacterium | reverse complement strand
CCGTATTCCTTTCGTAAAACAACTCAGGACAAAGTCTTTGGAGGCAATATATCAGGCAGGTGGAGTCATATTATTTCAGATCGCTCTGATATGGTTTTAAAATTTTATTATGATCATACGAGGCGCAGGCAAGTCTATTCAAAGGAAACCTGTGACAGCATGGATATCGATTTCCAGCATCGTTTTTCCCTGTATGGCGGTAACGAGTTGCTCTGGGGTCTTGAATATCGTTATAACAGGGATGATCTTTCAACTTACACTGACTCCTCATCCGGTTTCTATTACTACAGATTTAACCCTGAAAAACGGCATTATGGACTTTTCAGCGGGTTTTTACAGGATCGTTTTGATTTTGGCGGTAAAAAAGGAGAAGCAACAATCGGTACAAAATTTGAACATAACAATTATACCGGCCTGGAATGGCAGCCCAGCGTCCGTTTGATGTGGAAATTTAACGATAAAAATTCCATATGGGGTGCAGTGTCAAGATCTGTCCGTATTCCATCAAGACTGGAAAATGACGGCAGGATAAGTTTCACACCGGTTCCCAATCCACTTTTTCCGATAGGAGGTGCTGCTGTTGTACCCCGTCTGATTGCCAATAATGATCTTAAATCGGAGAAAGTTATTTCCTATGAACTGGGTTACAGGACAAGACCTGTTGATAATATCTTTGTTGATATTACAGCTTTTTATAATTATTACAAGGATCTTATAGCAGGGCTCACCCCGGGAACCCCGTTTTTTGAAACAGGTTCATCATTAGGTTATACGGTTCTTCCTATAATGGTGGGCAATAATTTTACCGTGGAAACTTTTGGAGCTGAGTTAAGCTGCAGCTGGGCCGTTAAAAAATGGTGGCGCCTGACCCCGGGATTCACCTGGTTTGAGTTTAACCTTTTAGATGATAACGGAAACAAAGACCCGCGCCCTGAGTTTGCAGATAACAGCATGAGTAAATACCAGGCATCCCTTACATCCTATATGGATCTGCCGGAAAATCTGGAATTAAACGGCATGATTTTCTATGTTGATGATCTGTCCTATTCCGAAGTGAACAGATATGTGCGCTGTGATTTGAATGTTTCCTGGCACCCCGGACACGGTTTCATTCTCACCATTGGAGGACGTAACCTTTTCAATGGAAGTCACAGGGAATTCAACAGTGAATATATCGGACTTGCCGAGAGCTATATTCCAACAACATTTTATGGGAAAGTTTCCTGGAGTTTTTAATATTGTCATATGATTTCTAAACGAATTCATAAAATTATTATCCTGTGCCTGATTGCTTCCGTGGCCATTGTGTTCACCGCCTACGGCACCGGTCTTCGGCAATCCCGTGTTTTTGAAATTGAGGCGGCTTTCCTTGTACAGTTCAGTAAATATATAACCTGGCCTGCAGATCGCTTTAAGACTGAAAAATCACCGGTGATCATAGGTATTATCGGGCGTGATCCCTTTGGCACAAAAATCGACCGTATTGCAAGAAGATTTAAATCGGGAAACAGACCCGTTGAAATACGCAGGATCAAAGATGATATGGCAGATGCCGACAAGTGCCATATCCTCTATGTAACCTCGGCGGAAACAGGAAAAATGACGGAAATCAAAAAAAATATCGCAGGAAAGCCCATAGTGCTTGTCAGTGACACAGATAATTTTTTAGATCAGGGTGGAATCATTGATTTTTTCATATCAGGAACCAAGATCCGTTTTAATATCAGCCTGACCAACAGCAGGCGTATCGGCCTTAAAATCAGCTCAAAACTGCTTAAGGTTGCAAAGAGGATTCAGTGAAACAATGAAAAAATTTAAAGCTGAAAATATGTCAATTAGAAACAAGCTTATATTAATTATTGTTCTCAGCAGCCTGTTTGTATCCCTTGTTATAACGAGTTTTTTTGTCGGCCTTGAAATTTATTCATTCAAGCGGGACATGGTGGTGAATCTTACAGGACTTGCAAAGGTGATCGGCATAAACTGCAGCGCTCCATTAGAGTTCATGGATT
>WFQS01000668.1 GCA_015486915.1 Desulfobacteraceae bacterium | reverse complement strand
TGGGAAATTGCCCTTTCAGCAGCCTCTGTTGCCCTGTTTTCACCGCTTGCAATTCCAATACCCATGAGTGCCATACCTGCCTTTGACATGGTTGTTCTCACATCTGCAAAGTCAAGATTTACAAGTCCGGGAAGCATGATTAAATCAGTAATTCCCTTTACAGAATGGTGGAGAATTTCATCAGCTTTTATAAACATGTCAACAAGTTTGGCTCCTTTGGATGCTATTCCCCTAAGCCTGTCATTGGGAATTGTAATAACCGTATCGGTAATATCGCGAAGCTTATTTATACCTTCTTCAGCCTGTTTTGACCTTTTTCTTCCCTCAAATGAAAACGGTTTTGTAACAACGGCAACAGTCAGGACACCAAGGTCCCTGCATATCTCTGCAATTACAGGGGTTGCACCTGTTCCTGTACCGCCGCCGAACCCTGCAGTAATAAAAACCATGTGGCTGTCGGAAAGTGCATCCCTGATCTCATCGAGATTTTCAAGGGCGGCATCCCTGCCCACAGCTGGATTTGCGCCTGCACCCAGTCCTTCCGTCAACTCCGCTCCAAGTTGAATTTTCTGTTCAGCCTTTGATGTATCAAGGGATTGACCATCTGTATTGGCAACAATAAATTTTACGCCCTGGAGGTTTGCCTCAATCATATTATTAACGGCATTAGTGCCTGCCCCGCCAACCCCTA
The DNA here is from genome assembly GCA_015486915.1 of Desulfobacteraceae bacterium. The sequence continues at coordinate 3,278 of WFQS01000668.1, read as the reverse complement.
TGACCTTTATTCTTGCCGATTTTTCACTTTCCACATACGAAAAACTCATAATTTTTCCTCCCGTTTGTTTTTTTTATATGAAACTTATGCTAAGTTCCTTTAAGAATAAGAGTTTCTATATTTGTCAGAATTTATGATTCAAAGAGGCAGTCTGAGAGTCACCAGATCTGCCTCATGGCCGTTATATCAGATTACATCTTTGAACCATTGCTTCATTCTTTTGATCAATTTTGAAAAAAGCCTGTCTTCACTGCCGCCAAGTTTTTTGCCTGTGCTGTCCCTTGTACCAAAAACAACAAGACCCACCCCGGTTGCAAAAGCAGGATTTTTCACAACATCCTTAAGACCCTCTATTGCCACAGGTTCTCCAACGCGTACAGGTACGGAAAAAACAGACTCAACAATTTCTGACATGCCCGGTAAAAGAGAACTTCCCCCGGTGAGAACAATTCCGGATGGAAAAGCGTTTTCAAGGCCATTGCTGTAAATTTCACGTTTAAGAATTGTGAACATCTCCTCCACCCTCGGCTCAAGAATTTCAGCAAGGATATCCCTGGAAAGGTTGTTCACACCGCGACCCCCCACACCTGGAACTTCAATTGTCTCACCTCTTTTTATGCTCTCAGGAAGACATGTGCCATGCTCAATCTTTATTATTTCAGCTTCTGCAAGGGGTGTCCTGAGTCCTATGGATATATCATTTGTAAGATTGTGCCCTCCAAGGGTTAATTCAAAAATATGTTTGATATTATTTCCCTTGAAAAGTGCAAGATCTGTTGTTCCTCCGCCTATGTCGGCAAGTGCGCATCCCAGTTCCTTTTCTTCCGGTGTAAGCACCGCCTCTCCCGATGCAAGGGATTCAAGGACAATGTCGCATACAGCAAGTCCTGCTTTATTGCAGCATTTAATTATATTCCTTGCCGAGGCAACGGCTCCTGTTACGATGTGAATCTTTGTTTCAAGCCTCACACCTGTCATACCCACTGGGTTCTGGATTGCCTCCTGGTCATCCACGATAAATTCCTGGGGAATTGTGTGTATGGTCTCCCTGTCAAGTGGAATGGCAACCGCACTTGCAGCCTCAACCACTCTTTCCACATCATGCTCGGTGATTTCCCTGCCCTTTATTGCAATGATCCCATGGCTGTTAAAGCCCTTTATATGGCCGCCTGCAATTCCCACATACACAGATGAAATCTCGCATCCGGCCATCAACTCGGCATCTGCAACTGCTTTTTTTATTGATTCCACCGTGGATTCAATATTTATCACAGCTCCTTTGCGAAGTCCCACAGAGGGATGTGAACCCACTCCAATAATATTAATTTCACCACGGGATACTTCACCTACAACAGCACAAATTTTTGTTGTTCCGATATCAAGACCGACAATTATTCTCTCTTCATCCTGCAAATCAAACACCTCCCCTGATACTGTCAGGCAAAATTTCCCTGTTTTCAGTTTCTTTAAATTTAACGGTTACATTGTTTAAGTCAGACAGATCTATGGATGAAATTTTCCTGTTAATATAATTTGACTTAAGATAATCTATAATCCTGGCAAATTTTTCACACCTTTCTTTATAATGACCAAAACCCAGTCTGAGATTTACGATAAAATCAGGATTTTCCGGTTTCATACTTTTTCCACTTTCCCTGCTTATTTCAAAAGCTTTGTTCATGCCGGGATAAGGTCCCGGAAAACCTGTTATTTTCAAATCAAGCCCCATATCTCTGTCAATTTTAATCTGTTCTGTATAGTTAGAAATATTAAGAAGCCCTGCAATATCATATGATCCCGATAAAAATTCCATGACAGAATCAAACAAATTGCCGGAAAAACCATATACGCCGTGCTGCTCTTTCAGTTCAAGCCCCTTGACAACAGGAATATTCAATTTCCCCAAAAAACTGTTCCGTTCACGGGGATTAAAATTATCATTTACTATAAACGGAACTCCTTTATCATTTATCAGAACTGCACCTTTATCACCTGCCGTTACCGCTGCAACAGGATGCTGTTCTTTTATTTTTATGACAAGTTCTCCAGGGATTTTTCTTTCAACGGAAGCATCTGCCACCCACTCATTTGCAACAAGACGTTTTTTAACTTTAAAAAGGTTAATTGCAAATATATTTTCTCCTGTGGAAATACCTGCCTGATGTATAATGTCAGGCTTGGACATCCGGGTGCATCCTGAAATATGAATTTTTTTCAGGGAAAAATATCCGGCCTGTGTTATTGAATCATGGATAAAGATAAACACAAGACTTGAAAGTATTATTAAAACAATGATCATGATAAATTTAAGACAGAGTTCAAGGCTCTCCATAAAATTAAAATTTAATCCAGGCAATTCAGCAGTATCTGCCTTCAACCTGTTTTGTTTTACCTTTCTATTCCCCCTCAATTTTCACCTCCATTTCAAGGTGAATGGAAAAAAAATCAAACACTTTTTCTTCCACCCTTTTTTTAAGTCTTAAGATATCTATGGCCCTTGCACCCCCAAGATTAACAATAAAATTTGCATGTTTTTCCGATACCATGGCATTTCCGCATCTTTCGCCTTTAAGGCCTGCCCTGTCAATGAGCATGCCTGCTGATATACCGGGTTCGGGATTTTTAAAAAAGCAGCCTGCACTTGGCAATGAAACAGGCTGGCTTGAATTTCTTTTGTTTAAAATTTCGTTCCACTGTGCTCTAAGCTTTTTTTTGTCGCCTTTTTTAAGTTTAAAAGTTGCCTTAAGGATCACTGGTTTATAGCTGTTTTCAACTTCAAGGACTTGTGCCACCAGACCCTTTGATGAAAAAACAATATCTTTTTTTCCAAGGATTTTCACCCCGCCGGCAGGTGCAAGCACTTCAAGGCAAGATATTACATCTGAAATTTTTCCTTTACCAGCAGATGAGTTCATCATGACGGCTCCGCCCACAGTACCGGGAATCCCTGCTGTAAAATTCAGGCCTTCAAGTCCATTCTCCAGGGCAAATCTTCCAAGAGAAGATAAAAGATGGCCTGAGAAGGCTGTAACAGAAATATTTGTTTTATCTTCCTGCACAGCTTCTATTTTACCCTTTATTCCTGCAAGGCATATGACAAGCCCGCGTATGCCATTGTCTTTCACAAGGATATTGGTTCCGCTTCCGATAAAAGTAACGGGAATTTTATATTTTTCTGCCCCTGATGCAAGTTGTTTCAGCTCATCCACAGACAACGGGCAGGCAAATAAATCCGCCTCACCCCCAACCTTTAAAGATGTATGATTTTTCATAGGCTC
>WFQS01000667.1 GCA_015486915.1 Desulfobacteraceae bacterium | reverse complement strand
TTAAAGACCTCAACCTCTTTAAAACCTCTTTTTGCACATCTTATATTTGCCTCAAGTTTTTTCCCGTCAAAATAATCTCCAAGGCTTTCAAGTACAGGCTCAAGTTCTATAAGCCCTGTTGTTGCAGCAAAAGCTCCTATAATGCATGTGTTTGGCATTGCAAACCCAATTTCTTCAATTGCAATTTTGTCAGCGTCCACAATACCGACTTTTGCAAGATTTTTATCTGGATGTTCAAGGGGCTTTTCATCGTCATTGAGCACCATGACACCTTCTGCAACAAGCCCTTTAAACACTGCGGGAGACTGTCTTTGTGCCGGATCCAGAACAACGAGAATATCCGGATTATAAATCTGGGTTTTTTCCCGGACCGGAGTATCGCTGAAACGTCCGAACGCCGTAACCGGAGCCCCCCTTCGTTCAAAACCAAACATTGGAAAACTCGCACCGTATTTTCCTATTCTTACAAAGGCATTTGCAAGAATCCGGGAAGCTGTGACAGCGCCCTGTCCTCCTCTTCCGTGAAATCTAACCTCAATCATATAATCACCTTCCTTATTCTATATCATAAATGAGTCTCTCATATTCAGCTGGATTTTGTTCAAAATCAAAGCATGACAAAACAACACTTAATAAACGGCTCATCAATCCGGTAAAGGACACTCCTGCTCTAATAAACTAAGCTGCTTTAACACGGCATACTCATAATCAACATCTTTCTGCAGTACTTCAATCTCTTCTTCAGTGAGATGGCTGAATTTTTTTACAAGTTTTACATACTCTTTTATGGGCTTTGGCTTTTTAACTTCCTTTGTAAAAGAGAATTTCCCGTTTAGAGCTTCCCAGAGCGGAAAATAATTCGTCTGCACAGCTTTTCTGCACACTTCAATACCCATATCTGTTGGCATTCCCCAGCCCGTGGGACATGGAGAAAAAATATGTAAAAAGCAGAAACCCTTCTTACTTATCTCCTTTGCCTTGAGAAGTTTTTTTGCAAGATCTTCAAGGTTGCTCAAAGTGGCAGTGGCAGCATAGGGGATCTTGTGCATTGCAAGCAAAAGACCTAAGTTTTTTCTCCTTAAATTCTTTCCCCTTTCATTGGACCCGACAGGAGTTGTTGTTGTTTTGGCTCCAAAAGGTGTTGTGCTGCTCTTCTGGATACCTGTATTCATATATCCTTCATTGTCATAACAAATATATAAAAAAGGTTCATTTCTCTCTGCTGCTCCTGAAAGATTACCAAAACCGATATCAGCTGCAGTCCCGTCTCCGTTAAAACATACAACAGTTGTGTCAATACCAGCTCTTTTATAGTACCTTGCAAGTCCTGTGGCATTGGATGCGGCACCGGTCATTAAAGTTCCGTAGTATGACAGTTTATGCCATGATTTTCCGTTCTGACCGAGGAGCACCGGAGCTGAACATGAAGGGGTTCCCGTTATCACAATATCATTTCCCATAACCTGGGGGACAAATCTGACCAGTCGTTCCAGGGGGCATCCGGCGCAGAATGAAACACCCTTGGCAAAGGGATCTTCATGTTTTAAATAATCAAAAACCTTTGAAAGTCTTTTCTTTTTCTTATCAGCCATATCAGCTCTCCTTTAAGGCTTTGTCATATGAAATCCATGTAACTTCCGGAACATTTTCTCCCTTTGCACCTGCAATTGTCATGGATATCATTTTTTCCACATTTATTTTTGTAATATCCGTATTTGCAATACCGTCGATAAAACTTAAAATTTTTAAATCCCCAAGCTCCTTTGAAAAGGATTTCAGTTCCACACACATGGGGCCCGGCTTAAATCCGAAACATATGCTGCGGTCAACAACCCCTGCACATTTTTTACCCTTAAGGGCTTTAATTATTTTCTCACTTGGAAAGGGACGGAACATCCTTATCCTTAAAAGCCCAATTTTAAGCCCTTTTTCCCTTTGCTCGTCAATAACGGTTTTTATGGTGCCGCACATGCTGCCCGATGCAACAAGGACAATTTCCGCATCATCAAGCCTGTACTCTTCGATCTGGCCGCCATAGGTTCTGTTAAATTGTTGTTCAAAATCAAGGCTGATCTCTTCAAATTTATCCTTTGCCCGTTCCATGGCCGTGCAGTGCTTATGCCTTAATTCCACATAACCTTCGAGAATACCGTGGGCGCCGCATCCGATTTTTTCACCGGGAACAAGTTTTGTTCTTTCCGGCTGG
>WFQS01000666.1 GCA_015486915.1 Desulfobacteraceae bacterium | reverse complement strand
TGGTATATTCTATCAGTTCGGAAGCTATTGGGCTGGTCTCATCTTTGCACATTTTAAGAAGTTGATTTAATGTTTTCATGAATAATCATATATCATATAAAAACAGGAGGCGTAAGCCCTAAATAAAAAAAGTCAATATTTTTTTTTACCCGTACTTATTGAGAAGTTACAGACTTTTATATGAAAGGGCTCATTTTTGACAGAGTATATGAAAGGGCTCATTTTTGACAGAGTAACTGATGCGCTTTCTATATTAGTTGTGAGGCGCTATTAGTTGTGAGGCGCTGTAACGCTGTTAAGATCTGCCTCATGGCAGTTATAAGAAAGAGCCTTCAAAAAAATGAAGGCTCAGGAAAATAATCAATATATCATCATGGTGGCAGGGTCAAGAAGGTATTTTTTATCGGTTTTTTCGCCGTCTTTTAATATAACTGCCTCTATCATGTTTTCATTGGGATTTAGAAAAACAGCCTTGTCAAAACGCTTCTCAACGATTTCAAATGGTTTTGGATAACCATCTTCACTTAAAGGCTCATCACGGTGGGTCCGCATTGAAAACCATAAAGCAATGGAAAAATCATCGGATATGGCCTTGAGTTTATCAAGGTTTTCAAGGAGATCTTCAGTCATTTCACTGCCAAAATGCATGCCGTCAACAACCATCATCGCTGGCATTCTCAAGTCTTCTTTTTTAAAACTATGCAGATAGTCCCTTAATTTTTCCGGGGCAAAAGTTGATTCATTGTAACTTATTCCTGTTTTGCACAGATCAATATCTTCCCATAGGCGCAGTGCTTTCTGGGGATCAACATAACCGATGCTGTCGACAAGGGTGAAATAAGCTTCCTTATATCTTATATTTATCTTATCCATTGGATCATCAAGGCTTATATGAAGTATATTTTCTCCTTCAAGAAGCCACGAAAGAGCAACATGGACAAGAAATTGTGTCTTGCCAACTCCGGCTCTTGAAAGCACTGTCCCGAATTTTCCCTTGTGAAGATTCTCTTTACCCATTATCCTGATAGCCGGGCTTTTTTTTGTGAGATCCTTTCTAAGCATTTTTACCTCTCTTTTTTATAAGAAACTCCTGTAAAATTCCTTTCAGAGTAAGAGTTTCAATATTTGTCAAATCTTTGATTCTTTGAGGCTGTCTGAGAGTAACCAGATCGGCCTCATGGCCGTTATACCAGAATTTTTAAATTTCCGGTCTGGCACTATTTGGTTTCTTTTGCCTTAACAATATCATCTGCAATGGACTGAGGCACTCTTTTGTAAGATAAAAATTCCATCGTAAACTGGGCTTTTCCCTGGGTTGCAGACCTTAAGACAGTAGAAAATCCAAACATCTCGGAAAGGGGAACCTGTGATTCAATAACAGATATCATACCCTCTTCCTGGGAGCCCTGGATTATTCCCCTGCGCTGGTTGACAAGTCCCATACATGAGCCCTGGAATTCATTGGGTGTTTCAATAACCACCTTCATTATCGGTTCATGGATGACAGGCTTTGCCTTGGCATATCCCTCAAGAAAAGCGCCCCTTGCAGCTGCCTGGAAAGCCATTTCAGATGAATCCACTGCGTGGAAGGCACCGTCGTTTATTGTAACCTTGATTCCTGTAACCGGGAACTCCATTTTAGGCCCTTTGTCCATACAGAGCTTAAAACCCTTCTCACATGCAGGTATATACTGGGTTGGAATTTTACCACCGGTGATTTTATTGACAAATTCAAATTCATCTTCGCAGGGTTCCATGAATCCTGCCACACGGCCAAACTGGCCTGCACCGCCGGTTTGTTTTTTATGGGTATAGTTGAACTCAGCTTTTCTTGTAATGGTTTCCCTGTATGCGACCCTTGGCTGACCTGTTTCCACTTCAGCCTTATACTCCCTTTTCATCCTTTCAACATATACTTCAAGATGAAGCTCTCCCATTCCCTGGATGATGGTTTCGCCGGTTTCCTTGTCCACATAACTTTTAAAGGTAGGATCTTCCTTGGTAAATCTGTTAATTGCCTTGGACATATTGATCTGGGATTTATTATCAACGGGTTTAATGGCAAGAGAAATAACAGGATCCATCACATGCATTGCTATCATTGTATAATTTACACCGGGACTCATGAATGTATCGCCCGATGCACAGTCAACACCAAACATTGCAGCAATATGGCCTGCCGGAATTTCATCAATATCTTCCATTTCTGAAGAATGCATCCTGATGAGCCTTCCGACTTTGAATTTTCTACCGTTTCTTGAGTTAATCAGGGTATCGCCTTTTTTCAGATCACCCTGATATACACGAATATAGGTAAGCTGGCCGTATTGCCCGTCCTCAAGTTTGAATGCCAGGGCAACGGTTGGTTTGTCAAAAACACTTTCAAGAGGTACAACTGCCTCCT
>WFQS01000665.1 GCA_015486915.1 Desulfobacteraceae bacterium | reverse complement strand
GCTGAACTCAGGGCTGATATCGATATCCTGAAAGAAAAAATACGTCTTCTATCGGGTAAAATTGATGTAGTTGAGCATAATTTTTTGCAGAATGGTAAACTTACTGCCGGGGAAAGGGAAAAAAATCTGCAACGTCTCGATAATGCTGTTTCCCAGAATTTTCAGCGGATAATACAGCTTGAACAGTACATGGGGTTTGAACCTTCACAAGCCATAAAAAATGGAAACAAAACAGGAGGCCAGACCCAGGCTGTGGTAAAATCCGAGCAGGGACTTTATCAACAGGCAAAGCAATTTCTTGATATGGGACAGACTGATCAGGCAAGAATTAAATTTGAAGAATTTATTAAGCTTTACCCGGGTTCGGTTAATGCTGATAACGCCAGATTCTGGATAGCTGACAGTTATTACAGGGATAAATGGTATGAAAAAGCTATCCTTGAATATCAAAAGGTCATTGAAAAATATCCAAAGGGAAACAAGGTGCCTGCAGCTCTTTTAAAACAGGGATTTGCATTTTCCAACCTCGGTGAAAAGGCCAATGCCAGACTTTTGCTTAAGGAACTTATTAAAAAATATCCGTCCTCCCATGAAGCTAAGATCGCAAAGGATAAACTTAAGGTGCTTAAATAGTGATCGAACTGAAATTGCATCTGATATCTGAAATTGTTCATATGTGCAATAAGAATTTAAAATGGTTAAAATAGCTGGAATAGATCCCGGTCTTGCAGGTACAGGGGTGGGTGTGATTCATGGTGATGGGGTTAAAGTTTCAGGTTATTCTTTTGGAAGTATTAAAACGGAAAAAAAAGATCCCATTGGTTTAAGACTTAATATTATTTATGGTAAAATTACAGATTTTTTAAAGGATCAGACTCCTGATCTTGTTGTCATAGAAGATATTTTTTCCCTTGTAAAATACCCTGGTTCAGGCATAAGCCTTGCCAAGGTTTCAGGTGTTCTCATCCTTGCTGCATTTAAGACAGGAATAGATATTGAGGAGATAGCTGTCAGGGAGGTAAAAAAGATTATTTCAGGTTCAGGAAGTGCTGATAAATATCAGGTTGAGGAATCGGTGAGAACAATTCTCGGCCATGATAAACCCATAAGACCATTCCACGCTTCAGACGCATTAGCCCTTGCTTTGTGCGGATATTATCGTTTTGGCAGGCAATTATGATTGGATATCTTGAAGGCAGAATAATAAAATACGGTGATGATGGTATTCTTCTCGTTGCAGGCAGCGTGGGGTATGAAGTTATTCTCCCTGCCGTTGTTTTTGAAACAATCAAAAACAGGGATCATGAAGATCCTGTCTGCCTTTATATTTATTTTCATCAGACGGAAAGACAGCCAAAACCTGTTCTGATAGGTTTTAATACTGAAAAGGAAAAAGATTTTTTTCAGCTATTTATTTCAGTCTCTGCAATAGGCCCCCTTAAAGCTGTAAAAGCCATGGAAAAACCAGTGTCTGATATTGCAATGGCAATTGAAGAAAAAGATGTGGCTTTTCTTTCAAGCCTTAAAGGGATAGGCAAAAGAACTGCACAGAAAATTATTGCTTCACTGCATGGGAAAGCAGGAGATTTTGTCATTGCAAAAGATGTGAAACAGCAAGGATTACCGGGCAGTGAAGTTGGAACAATTTCCGTTTCCCTGAGGGAAATTGCAGATCAGGTGACAGATGTCCTTGTGGAACAGCTTGGTTATAATGCTGCCGTTGCAGGTAGAATGGTTGCAGAAGCTCTTGAGAGAAATGATTTCATTAAAACACCTGAAGAACTTTTTGATGAGATATATCAAGGGGATGATAATCGATGACAGATGGTATTCTTTCATTTTCTTCAGATAATATAGATCCTGATAAGATCAATATGGTTTCTTCCAAAAAGCTTTCCATTGATAAAGAAGTTGATGTGGTCTCATTAAGACCTGAAACATTTTCTGATTACGTTGGACAGAAAGATACGGTTGAAACCCTTAAAATTGCAATAGAAGCGGCAAGGATCAGGGGAGATTTCCTTGATCATATCCTGCTTCATGGGCCTCCAGGTCTCGGAAAAACCACGATATCCCATATTATTGCAAATGAAATAGGAGGAAATCTTACCATTACTTCAGGACCTGCCCTGGAAAAAGGCGGGGATCTTATAGGTATGCTTACAAATCTTGGTAATGGCGATATCCTTTTTATTGATGAAATTCACAGACTTCCCAAGGTTGTGGAGGAATTTTTATATCCCGCCATGGAGGATTTTGCAGTTGATTTCATGTTTGACAAGGGAATCCATGCAAGAAGCCACAGATTCAGGCTTAAAAAATTCGTTCTTGTGGGAGCTACAACCAGGGTGGGGCTTTTGTCTTCTCCGTTGAGGGACAGGTTTGGGATTTTCAGGAGCCTTGATTTTTATACCATTGCAGAACTTGTTGTCATAATTAAAAGATCTGCATCTCTGCTCAAGGTTCCAATCGACGATCAAGGTGCAGAAGAACTTGCAGAAAGGTCAAGGGGTACCCCGAGAATTGCAAACAGACTGTTAAAACGAGTCAGGGATTATTCCCTTGTCAAGGGAAAAGGAAAAATCACAAAAAAGGTCGTGGATCTGGCATTAAGCCTTGAAGGAATCGATGATCTCGGTCTTACTGTTCTTGACAGGAGTTATCTCAGGACAATCATTGAATTTTACAGAGGTGGCCCTGTTGGAATAGAGGCAGTTTCTGCAACCCTCCAGGAAGAAACAGATACATTGGTGGATGTTGTTGAACCTTTTCTTTTAAAAACAGGACTTGTGATGCGAACATCGTCAGGGCGAAAAGCATCTGTATCTGCATATGAGCACCTTGGAATAAAATACCAGAAGGAATTATCTTAGGAATCAAATATCAGAAGGAGTTATTTTAATATAAAATGGACAGTATGGAAAACTCGGTACCTTATGCCGGAAGTATTTTTTTTATGCTTCTGGTTTTATTGACAGGGCTTGTAATTCCCTGTGGGGCTTCCCAGGCAGATTTTAAAAATGATTTAAAAAAAATACCAGAGGCCCTTGTATTTATGCCTGAAAATACCAATGCTATTCTTGTGGAGAAAAGCACCCAGAGGATTTTTTTGTATTCATCCGATAAGGCGGCAATACATAAGGTGTATGGTCTCTCATGTTCCACAGGAGAAAATGACGGGATAAAGTCCAGGGCGGGTGACAAAAAAACACCTGAAGGAGTTTATTTTTTTAAGAACGAATATGAGGACAGATACCTTGCACCGGTATACGGTAAAAAAGCTTTTCCAACGGATTATCCTAATTTTCTTGATAGGCTTGCAGGCAGGGATGGAAGTGCCATATGGCTTCACGGGACTAATAAGAAATTAAAACCAAGGGATTCAAACGGATGTGTTGCAATGAACAACAGCGGGATATTGAAATTCTCAAAATATATCTCACTTAATTCAACTCCCATGGTTGTGGTTGATAAAATTGTTTATACTGACAGGAGCAGTCTTGATGCCGAGAAAAATAAAATTTATAAAATGCTGAAAAACTGGGCGGTCTCCTTTGAGAATGGAGATTATCATGATTTTCTTCAATTTTATGATTCAAATTATTTTCCTGATATGACCTGGTGGCAGAGATGGTGGAAAATAAGGGAAAAAATTAAGAAAAAAGGGCTTTTTTTTAAGCTGTTAAAAAGTCAGGCAGGTATATACAGGTCAGGTGATGTTTTTGTTACTCTTTTTGATCTTGGGCTTGGATTGTCAGCAAAGCATGTGAAGCTCGGTAAAAAAGAACTTTTTATCAGAAAAACCGCACAGGGTTATAAAATTATCGGTGATACATTCCAGACGCTTTCTCATAAACCTGCAAAGGCTGAGAATCCAGTATGCTATGCTGCAAAAAAGCTGGTGTTCAAGGCAGAACATGAAAAATTTTCTTTTAAAAAAATGGTTAAAGAATGGCTTAAAGCCTGGTCATCAAAGGATATGAAAAAATACGCTGATTTTTATTCAAAACATTTTTATTCTGATAAAATGAACAAATCCCGGTGGGTAGCAAGGAAAAAACGGCTGGCCCGTAAATACAGGCAAATTCATGTAACTGCGAAGAATCTTAAAATTCATAAAGGAAAAAACAAAACTGTTATCAGTTTTTTCCAGGTATACAGGGCCACGGGTTTCAGTGTTAAAGGAATTAAAAGACTTGTTCTTGTTAGAAAAGGTAATCTATGGAAGATATATCGAGAGAGCTGGAAAAGGAGATAATTGCCAGTACAAGGTATTCTCCTGTAAAGCGCAGGGTAAAATCAAAATTCTTTTTAATAAATGATTTTGGCGAAGTAAAATATATTGGCTGGTTAAAGGCTTTTTTATGGTTTTTATCCTTTATATCCATTGCTGCAATTGTTGCGGTCTTTGTTCTGTATCATCTTTATTCCGGTATCGGAACAGATAAAACAATGCTTTTAGATGAACTTGCTGTTTCCCAGAAAAAAACAGTTTCATTGATTAAAAAGAATGAGATTCTCATGGCCCGTCTTGCGATCTCCGGCAAATTATTCCATGATTTTTCAGATAAAAAACATAAAGCCCAAGGTACAGACTTGACTGCCGCTAAACCAGAGCTGGCAGGAAAAATGACAACAGGTAAAAGCGTGAGCGAAAGTAAGGGACATGCAATCCTGAAGAAAAATAAGGGATACGGAAAACGCTTGACCGATAAAAAGAAAATCCATCCCATAAAGACAATCGATGAAAAAAACAGAAAGATTACCAGTACCGGAAAATCTGTATCCAATGAGCCTTTAAAACAGAACGCGGTCCTTTTTAAACAGGAAGACAGTATTACCGGGGAAAAATATAATGAAGATAGAAAATATGAAAAAATCAATATAGAG
>WFQS01000664.1 GCA_015486915.1 Desulfobacteraceae bacterium | reverse complement strand
TGCCCTGTTTTACAACTCTTAATATCTGCCCTTTTTTAAGACCTGAATTTATGCCGGCATCAATACAGATAACATCGTTGTTCTGATAAACAACCCGTGTGTACCACGGAAGTATCTGATCATTCTGCCAGACCTGATTCCACACCCTGGCAAGAACAATTCTCCAGAAATTGTTCAAATCTGTCCGGTTTCTCACCGTGGATTTAAAAACAGGTATGGTAAAGCCGTCCCTTAATCCAAAATCAAAAATTTTCATTCCAAAATATGCAGTTCCCGGAAAATGTTTGGGAATTTCTAAAGTATTAACATATAAAAGATTTCTCAGTCCTGAAAAATTTCCTGGTATTTTGCTTTTTCTCAAAACTATACTGTTTAAAGTGTCCTGGTTCCGGCCAAAGGAGTGGTAGATCTGCAGTCTCGGAATCAAAAGTGCTTCAGGTCTGGTTTTGAAAAACAGATCCGCCTGGGTGCAAAGGGCATCCATGGCATATGATCCTTCAAGATCACTGTCCGGCAGGATTCCAATTTTTATCTTTAAGGCCATTGAATCAATTCCGGTACGTTTAGCCTGACCATTTACCTGTCCAGGTGCTGCCTGATTAAATGTACCCTGGGCTGGTTGCTGTCCTGACATGGTGGCCCTGGGATTGTAATTGCTGCCCTGGTATTGCATGTTTTGCTGTGGGTTGTTACCTGCATTTGCAGCCCATTTATTCCCCTGGTTTACGGCCTGTTTACCCTTTGCCGCAGCCTGAGCAGCGGTTGCGCTTTTTAGGAAATAGTCTCCTGAAGCGAGAAAAGGCTGGTCAATAAATATAGTACGGACCTGATCATTGGAATACCCTGTGGATTTGTTTACTTTTTTGGATACAATATCAGGTCCGTAATTATTTGGCAGACATGAACCAAGACAGAATAAAATAGCGAGAGCCAGCGAGATATTTTTAAACATTTACCCCTCCACCTTAAAGAATAAAAGGGCACAATGATTTTAACCACCATGCCCTTTGTTTATACGTTCACTTATGCAGCGAGACTGTTTTTTTCAACATTTTTTTCTTTAATTAAAACAGAAAAATCAAGCCTGAAATACAAACCGGCCTGTAACCTTAAAATTTCCAGATCAATTCTGCAGCAAGCCTCATGGCTACGTTGTCACTTCTTTCTCCAGGTACACCGGCAACGGCAGAAAGAGCACTGGTTACATCTTTAATCGTAGTGCCGGGAAAGAACCATGAAAACTGGCCTTTGATGAACATATCCTTATCAAGGGCAAGTGTCAGCGTATTATCCCATTCCGTACCGGTATATCCGGAATCAACCTTGGTTGTTGTTGCACCGTCAGCAAAACTTGTGACCATTATATCCTCGTTCCACCAGAAGGAATTGACATTGGAACGGAAGATAATGAAACGTTTAGGCACTATGATTATTCCCACAGAAGTCATGGTAAGACCTGGATTATCACCACGGCCGCCGCCAAATCCTGCGGTGTTCTGCAAGCCACCTGTAAAAACCGGTGTGCCGTTACCGTAAAGCTCGGGCAGATAACCATAGAGCATGGTTCCCAATACCATGTTAGTGTCGCCTATGATTGTATTTTCTCCGCCCCAGTATTTGGAGAAACGCTGGGCGTTTTCAACTCCGGTATAACCGTTTAAATTATTATCCTTTGCATCATCATCTCCTGATGTGTACATCATTCCAATATGGGGTTTAACGGTAAAACCCACCATGTCTTTGAGGTTGACTGCAACATCAGCAGCTCCTGCATATGCGGAAATATCATAATCATCCGTTGCAAGACCTGTATTATCGGCGGTTCCAAACTGATAAACACCTTCAGCAAAATATTCAATTGATCCCTGTTTACCTGTGAAATAAGCACCAAGGTGATGTGAATCGGTTTTAGCACCTTTAACCATTGTGCCGGTAAGGTTATTCAAAAGAGTTCCACTGGGAATGCCCCTTATGCGGTCATAGGCATAGAACATTTGAATTTTATTGGCTTTGTTGAAATGGTAGGTCACATAACCTGCATAAAGATCACGATCCTGGGTATTGGAATCATTTAGATCGGTTGGTTTTACCTGGAAATTATTTTCTTGTAATTTGAAAAAACCAACATTATAATCAAGTTTTCCGGTTTTGCCTGTCAGCCAGAAACCTGGGTTGTCATCACCATAGACCAGGCCGCCGCCGTCTCCAAAGTCAAGGCCCCAGATATCCCAGCCTGTATGGAAACGCATATTATCTGTTAATGCTATAGTAGCCTGCAGTCGTTCAAGACCAAAATTGCTGCTATCATTTGTTTTACCGCCACGGCTGTCAACACTTACCGTATCAAGGCCTCTGTCAAACTCCAGGGCAGCATAAAAGCTCCATTTGCGGCTTTTAGGAATGGCATTAAAGTACAACCTGTCCTCACTGCGGATATAGCTGTCATTGACCCAACCGCATTCATTGGGATGATCCTGAAAAAAACCCTTGTTCAGTGCACCTCCGAGAAAACCAGGAAGTCTTAAATCATCCCGCATACCAAAATCCCAGTTGCTCTCGCTTGTTGGTATCATCCTGACCTGTGCACCAAAACTCATCATGATGTTTTTATTGGTGCTGATACTGACACTGCCCGGTCCTGCAAGAACATCCTTTGTAATGTCCGTTACAGTGACCTCCTGGTTATTCTGAGCCGCGCCTGCAAAAGACACCAGACAAAGACTGAATAACACAGGTAAAAAAATCCCCCAAACCAACTTTTTCATCTTTTTTCCTCCCTTTGTTAAATGATCATTTAAAATTCCTGCGGAGAATTATCATTGCTCCTGCAGGTAGAAAATTAAATCAACAACATAAACGACGTTTAAAAAAAACTCAAAAAAAAGTCAAGGTTTAAAATATATTTAATTTTGTTTTTACAAATTTTTATGAAAGTGCAGTTTTAATTTAAATTTAAAATAATTATGCAATATAAAAAAATGAACGTTCGTTCTTATTTTGCTTGACATGCTGTTTTTTTCAGTTTAAATTTCATTTTATGAAAATTTTAGTCTGCATAAAACAGATGAATGATAACGGGGATATGAACAGGTTTGATGAATTTGCACTGGAAGAAGCTCTTAAAATAAAGGAAAAAGTTAAAAAACAAAAGCAAACCCCGGTAATTCCTGTGTCTGTGGATGTGATCACTGCTGGAAAATCAAATTTTTTTAAAATTATCCGGCGTGCCTTTGGTATGGGCGCGGACAGCGGGTTCCTGATTGTTCTTAGAAATGAAGAAAAAGCAACAGAATATATACCGCCTTTTAACATTGCATCTCTTCTGTCTGCTGTTGCAGCAGAGATGAAGTATGATTTGATTTTAACGGGGATCATGTCCCAGGATATGATGCATGGCCAGACCGGGCCCATGCTCGCTGAGTTATTGAATTTTCCATGTGCAACCGGAGTGACAAAAATCTGGTTTCCCGTTAAAAATAATTTTATTCAGGTTGAGCGGGAACTTGAAAATGGATTTATAGACTGCCTTGAAATTAAACTGCCAGCTCTTTTGACCATCCAGGCGGGTATTAATACCCCGAGATATCCCAGCCTTTCCAATTTGCTTGCTGCAGAGCAGAAAACCATAATTATTAGGAAAGAGACAGATATTTTTTCCCACCGGGGCGGGGTAAAAGAATTTTACGTTTCAACGGAAACGCCGGAAAAGACGAGGAATGGTCTTGTATTAGAGGGAGATCTGGCAAGCAGAGTCAATCAGTTGCTTAATTTTTTTAAAAAACATGATCTTAATTAAATAATGGACTCATGGCAGTTTATGAGAAAGAGTTCTATTTTGACAAAATAACAAGTACTCTTTCTATGTTTGTCAAAATCTCTGATTTTTTGAGGCATAGTAACACAGTTCAGATCTGCCTCATGGCAGTTATAAAAAACTGGATAAAGGTTTTATTATATGAAACAAATAATTGTCATTGCTGAAATTTTTCAAGGCCTGATCCGGCCTGTAACCTGGGAACTTGCCGGAGCTGCCCTGAGGATTGCAGAACTTGAAACAGACAGAAAATATTCGGTCAATGATCGTGGAAAAGGGCAGAATGATAAAAAGAAAAAGATAAGAAGACAAAAAAATTCAGGGAATATGCAGTTACAAAAGGAGCTGAAAAGCCGGATCAGGATTATTGTTCCAGGAGAAGATCCTTTGCCCGTTGCAGAAAAGATTGCGGAACATACTTCAATGGATGTGATCTGCCTTAAAATTAAAGGACTTGAAACCTATGACGGTGATGCGTATAAAACATGTCTTTTCCGTGTGATCAGTGAAATGGATGTTGTTTCCCATGTATTAATTGCCCACACATCACAGGGCAGGGATTTTGGTTTTGGCCTTGGTGTTAAATTGAATGCAGCATCAATATCAGGGGTGAATTCGATTTTTTCAGATGATGACGGCCTTGTTTATTCCCGTGCTGTTTATGGCAATGAAAAAAACATGATGATACGTCCTGCACCTGATATCCCTGTTGTTCTTACCATAATGCCCGGTATGTTCAGGGATAATATGAATAATTTGAATAATCATACAATGGAAAAGGGAAAAATCACTGTGTGCGAAATCCCTTTTAACGGATCTTACCCCCTTAAGAAAACAGAACCGGTTTCAGATACTGGAATGGATACTGACTCTGCAGCGGTTGAAAATATTCATGCAGAGGGAAAATCATGCCAAAAAAGCACAGCTTATCCAGGTCAATTTGCCAGTCGGATCATCCACGGGCAGATTTTGAGGAAAGCGTGTGGAAACAAGGCGTTAAAAGGTGCGAAAATTATTGTGTCGGCAGGCCGGGGAATAGGAGAAAAAGACGGGCTTAAGGAGATTTTTGAGTTTGCAGAATGTTTTTCTTCTTCAGCTGTTGGTGCATCAAGACCACTTGTTGACATGGGATGGATTGGATATGATCATCAGGTTGGCATTACAGGTGCTGAGGTTTCTCCGAGGCTTTATATCGCCTGCGGTATTTCAGGGTCCTCCCAGCACATTGCCGGCATGAAAGGAAGTGAAATTATTGTAAGCATAAATACGAACCCGGATGCACCGATATTCCGTCATTCAGATATCTGCATCATAGCGGATGTGCATGAGTTTATAAAAGAATTTTTAAAGCAAAGATAAATTAAAGCAAAGATAAATATTCGGCCAGCATTTTCATTTTCGCATATTTTGACCTGCTCACACAGCATTATTGCCTAACCCCTGAATTCCTGTACAAAAAAACAAGAAATTGAGGAGAGGTAAATGGGTTGCGGGCATCGCCCGCTTTGACATGCTTCTTCAGTCTCGGATGGACAAATATGAGGCAATGGCCGGACATTTACAGGTAAAAGCAAAAATATAAGCAAAAACAGATATTACGGGCTTGTGAGTTGATCATGAAAATATAATTGATAAACCTGTAAAAAATCCGATTTTGCTGTTTTTAACGCTGTAACATACTGAAATTATTTATAGCAGTTATAGCATTTTCGATTTTTTACGAGACCATCAAAATTAAAGAGGAAATAACAGTGGATTTTAAAATTTCAGGCAGGATAGAGACTATTGTCGGCATGATAAATGAATTTGTTGAAAAAGAACTAATTCCCCTTGAAGCACAATTTCTTACAAAGGATTTCAGGGAACTGTTGCCAATACTTAAGGAAAAACAGAAAATTGTAAAAAAAATGGAACTTTGGGCACCCAATTTTCCAGTTGAATGCGGCGGGATGGGGCTTTCTCTTCTTGAGCACGGCCTGGTATCGGAAGCGCTTGGAAGATCTCCGCTGGGCCATTTTGTGTTCTGGTGTCAGGCACCGGATGCAGGTAATGTTGAAATTCTCCATGAACACGGCACAAAAGAGCAGAAACAGATTTATTTAAATCCCTTAGTTAAGGGAGATATCAGGTCGTGTTTTGCCATGACAGAGGTTGATATGCCGGGTTCCAATCCTGTGATGCTTGAAACAACTGCTGTAAAAGATGGCGATGATTATGTGATAAACGGGCATAAATGGTATACAACCGCTGCTGACGGGGCAGATTTTGCCATCACCATGGCAGTTACAGATCCTGACGGGCCGACCTATGGCAAGGCAAGCATGATCATTGTCCCTGCAGATACAAAGGGGTTCAACCTTGTGCGAAATATTCCGGTTATGGGGCATGAAGGAAGTGATTATTTCAGCCATGGGGAGATAATTTTTGAATCATGCAGGGTCCCTCAAAAAAATCTTCTTGGAAAAGAAGGCAAAGGGTTCGTCATTGCACAGGACAGGCTCGGACCTGGCAGAATTCACCACTGCATGCGCTGGCTTGGCATATGCAGACGCGCCTTTGAGTTGATGTGCAGGCGGGCAAACCAGCGGGTGATTTCTCCTTCGGGACAAACCCTTGGCACAAGGCAGACCATACAGAACTGGATTGCCGAATCAGCGGCAGAACTTAAGGCTGCAAGGCTTCTCACCCTTAATTCTGCCTGGCAGATCGATAATAATGGAGCCTCAAAGGCAAGGGATTCCATTTCAATGATAAAATTTGTGGTTGCCAATACCATGCAGAAAATTGTGGACAGGGCATTGCAGGTTCACGGTGGACTGGGAATGACCGATGATACAATTCTGGCATATTTTTTTCGCCATGAAAGAGCTGCAAGGATTTATGACGGAGCAGACGAGGTCCATAAAACCTCACTGGCAAAGCGTATATTAAAAACATATAAATAATTTGCAGAATAAAGCTGTTCACCCATTTAAATCGATGTACAAAAAGAAAGTATTCAGTATGGATTATACGGAATTTAAAAAAATATATGGTATTTCAAACCAGAATCTTTCAAGGGAAGTGTTCCGCAATAATAAGAATCTAATGCGGATTAAAAAGGAAAAAACAGCTGTAAATAATCTTGAGAAAATTTTTAAGGCAGTGTTTAGAATTGCTTATAAGAAAGGTTTCCAGGCGATGACCATGCGGGATCTCAGTGAAAAAACCGGTATCAGTCTCGGGGCATTGTACGCATATTTTCCAGGTAAGGAAAAGCTGCTTGGTATTATTCACACCCAGGGGTGGACAATTGTCAGGCAGGATCTTGAACAGATTTCCGGTCTTCATGAAGATCCACGGGAGAAATTAAGGGCAGTTATCAAAGCCCACATTTTTTTGTCCGAATTGTTTCGGCCCTGGTTCTATTTTACATTCATGGAGGCGAGAAATATAAAACCCCTTGAGTTTGAAGATGTTAAATCCATGGAGGAGTATACACAGAAAATTCTTGCTGATATTCTTGCAAAAGGTGAAAAACAGGGTTTTTTCAAGCCAGGGGATCATGAATTAACTGCCAGCATGATTAAGGCCATGCAGCAGGAATGGTACCTTAAACGGTGGAAATACAGGAAACTTAAGGTCTCAGTGGATGAATTTGCCGATCATCTGATTGGTATTGTTGAGGCTTTCTGTCTTGCTGAATGATTTTCATGAAGTAAAATTTTTTAAGAGATAAAAACGGAGAACATATTTATGCAGACAATCGACAGTGCAGTAAGTGTGAGGCCCGGAGAGGAAATTGATCCTGCAACTGTAAAATCTTTTTTACAGGAACATT
>WFQS01000663.1 GCA_015486915.1 Desulfobacteraceae bacterium | reverse complement strand
TCAAAATCAAAGGCATGCAGGGGCTGCCCCGTTTCCATCATTACAAAATTGGTAATATCAACAATATTGTTAACAGGAGTCATTTCAATTGCTTCAAGTCTCTGCCTGAGCCAGAACGGTGATGGTTTAACCTTGACATCGAGAACAAGACCTGCGGCGTATCTTGGACAGAGATCAGGATCAATTATATCAACCTTTGCAAAATCATCTATTAAAGAAGTTTCTTTAGTTTTTTTACCATCAAGATCAGCCTTTGGGATAAAAAGCTCTGCAGCAGGTCTTTTAAAAGCTGCAATTTCCCTTGCAACCCCTGTCATGCTTAAACAGTCCGGCCGGTTTGGGGTAAGATCTATATCAAAAATAAAATCACATAAACCAAGAGCATCAGCAAGTGCTGTCCCGGGAACAAGATCCTGGTCAAGCTCCATTATACCTGAAAAAATAGAATCAAGCTTAAGCTCGGATGAACTGCACAGCATACCCTCGGAGACCTCTCCGCGCAACTTTGATTTTTTTATCTTGAAATCACCGGGTAAAACAGCACCGATCAGGGCACACGGGACAACAAGCCCCTCCCTGACATTGGGAGCACCGCAGACTATATTTTTTATCTGATCCTTACCAACATTAACGCTACAGCAGGTAAGCTTGTCAGCATTGGGATGTTTCCTCGTTTCCACAACCCTTGCCACAACAACTTTGTCAAGATAAGCATACCTGTCATAAAAAGACTCAACTTCCAACCCTGCCATGGTGAGTTTTGCTGCCATTTCAGAGGGTTCAATATCAACCGATGTATATTCTTTTAACCAGCTTAAACTGACTTTCATATCAAAATTGACCTAAAAAACGCATATTATTTTCAAAAAATTTTCTCAAGTCATCTATGCCGTATTTGAGCATTGCAAGACGCTCGATCCCCACTCCAAAAGCGAAACCCGTGTATTTATCAGTATCATATCCCATATTCTCAAACACCGCAGGATGCACCATGCCAGCACCGAGAATCTCTAACCACCCTGATTTTGAGCACACCCTGCACCCTTTTCCTTTACAGATCACGCATCGAATATCAACTTCTGCACTTGGCTCGGTAAACGGAAAATAACTCGGGCGGAACCTTAAAGATGTTTCCTTATCAAAAATCTGCTGAATAAATGTTGTAAGTATACCCTTAAGATCTCCAAAGGACACATTTTTATCAACCATCAACCCTTCCACCTGGTGAAACATGGGGGTATGGGTAATATCTGAATCGCACCTGTAAACCTTACCAGGTGCAATAATCCTTACAGGAGGATGAGTTTTTTCCATAACCCGTGGTTGAGTCGGTGAAGTATGAGTCCTTAAAACTATGGAATCGGATATATAAAAAGTATCCTGCATATCCCTTGCAGGATGGTACTTTGGTATATTAAGAGCCTCAAAATTGTAATAATCCGTCTCAACTTCAGGGCCTTCTGCAATATCAAACCCGAGTTTTACAAAAATATCAGAAATTTCCCTTGAAATTTTAGTAATGGGGTGGAGATGCCCCCTTGTCAGGGGACGACCTGGCAGGGTTACATCAATAAAATCATCTGTACCGCCCTTTTGGGATTTCAGTTTATCAGCGGCGTTTTTAAATGCCTTGTCAAGTACGGTCTTAAGTAAATTGGCATTTTTACCTGCATTTGGTCTTTCACTTTCAGGAAGCTTTGAAATATTCCTTAAAAATGTTGTAACAAGTCCCTTTCTGCCGAGATATTTAATTGAAAGACTTTCCACATCTTCAGACGTCAAGGCATTCTCAAGTTCTTCAAACGCCTGTTCTTCAATCTCTTTTATGCTTTTTACCACAATTGCCCTCTACTCCGACAGGATCAAAACTGAGATGCTGCTTTTGAGGCTATCTCGGAAAAACCTGCAGGGTCATTCACAGCAAGATCAGCCAGCACTTTTCTGTCAAGTTCTATATTAGCAAGTTTAAGCCCGTGTATAAATTTATTATAAGAAAGGTCATTCATCCTTGCAGCCGCATTTATCCTTATGATCCACAGTTTACGAAAATCCCTTTTACGGGCCCTGCGGTCACGGTAAGCATACATCAATGCCTTATTAACAGAATCTGCAGCCGTACGGTAAAGTTTACTGCGACTACCCCTGAAACCCTTAGCAAGCTTTAGGACTTTATTTCTGCGCCTTCTTGCTTTAAAACCTCTTTTTACTCTCATTATTATACTCCCTGGAATAAAGTATCTATCCGTTTGGCAACAGACGTTTTACTTCTTTCATATCTGATTTATCAATAATCTGATCAAGCCTGAACGATCTTTTCCTCTTTGTCGTTTTCTTTGTCAAAATATGACTTGAATGCGATTTCCTGAATTTATAATGTCCTGAACCTGTTTTTTTAAAGCGCTTTGCAGCCGCTCTATTGGTTTTTATCTTTGGCATATTCTATTCTCCATTACATTGGCAGTCTCTTCAAAAAATATAATGGCATAAACCACCTCATAGCGGGCGGGTTATACCACCATAGAAAAAGTTAATATTGTTTACTTTAATTCCAATTCCGAAATTATTTTGGCGACAGCAGCATAGTCATTGTTCTGCCCTCAAATTTAGGTTCCTGCTCAATCTGGGCAAATTCATCTGACATCTCAGCTACTTTTGACAAAATTTGCCTTGCCTGTTGAGAAAGTGTAATTTCTCTTCCCCTGAACACCACAGTAACCTTAACCTTATCACCATTACCGACAAACTTTCTGATATGCTTGACCTTTGTTTCAAGATCATGGGTATCAGTTTTAGGCCTGACTTTAATTTCCTTAATCTGAAATCCCTTCTGCTTTTTTCTGGATTCCTGATGTTTTTTTGTTAATTCATATTTATATCGGCCATAATCCATTATTTTACAGACAGGCGGTTTTGCCGTTGGGGACACCTCTACAAGATCCAATTTATGGTTTCCAGCTTTTTGTAGAGCCTCATCTATGGGCATAACCCCTACCTGTTCACCATCAACGCCTATAACACGAACTTCTCTGGCACGGATATCCCTGTTCACATTAATCCTGTTGCGCTGGTTACTTTGTCTACCTATCCTGCACCTCCTGCTGATTTATTAATAGTGTTTTGCCTATGGCTGATTTTATATAGCAACTACTGATCATACAGCCTTTACCTGATAATTGCAAGCAGTATTTCTCAAATCTGCCCACATCCCTGTTATCTATTTCTCTGCACAATTCTCTGCACAACTTCCATTCCAATGTACTATTCCCCTATAACAGCCATAAGGCAGATCTGAACTGCGTTACAGCACCTCAAAAAATCTGAGATTTTGACGAATATAGAAAAAGCATTTGTTACTCTGTCAAAAGTGAGCTCTTTCTTATAATTTGGGATACTACTGTCCCCTTTTGATAAAACAATCGTTATTCTGCCTGTTACGGCTCAACAGACTGATCAAGTGTATAACGCTCAAGCTCACTGTTTTTCCAATACAAATTATCCTCTTTTTTAAAAAATTTTTGAAAAAGGTCAAGACTTTTTTTCCGTAATACTCCTGAAGTCACATTAATTCCACTCCCGCTGTAAAGTGACGGCAATTGTTTAAGGTCACATTTTGTACCGCCTCCCATGGGGTCCTCGTATGCATAGACTATTTGTTTTATTCCTGACAGAATTATGGCTGCAAAACACATGAGACACGGCTCCATTGTGGAAAAAAGTACTGCCCTGTCAGGGCAGAAATCCAGATCTTCAGATTCAAGTTTTTTTAATGCCCTTATTTCAGCGTGATCAATTTCACTGGCCCTTGTTGTTTTTGATGATGTCCCTGTCCTTGATCCCGTGGAAATTACCCTGTCATGCTGAACAATAACACATCCAACGGGAAAATCTCCCCTGTTAAAAGCTTTTTGGGCTTCTTCAAGTGCAGACTCCATATAATATACGTTCTTTGATGATTCGATAACGCTGCCCCATATCTGAATTATGATAATTAAAAAATACCTTTACAAAATTTAAACAATATGCACAATAATTTTATTACATTTATTTAAATTCGGCATGAATATACATGAATTTATTGATTTTTTAAATGAAAGAGCTTAAAATCAAAACATATTCAGGTCATTATCGGCCTTATGGCCGTTTATAAAGAAATGATGGAAATCAAATGAATTTTGTAAATAAAAATACTGCTGAAAAGAATAATATAATCAGAATCAATCAATATGATATCAGAGACAATGCCCCGTCAATTCGACAAGCATACCAGGCAAGAGAGGAGGGTTTTCTTTCCAGATTTGCCTGTCCAAGCGTTAAGACAAAAGGGCGCAAAAAAACAGAAGCTGCCTGCAGCATGAGGACCCCTTTTCAGATTGACAGGGACAGGATAGTTTATTCCAATGCATTCAGAAGGCTGAAATACAAAACCCAGGTGTTTTTGTCTCCCCTTGGTGATCATTACAGGACAAGACTGACACACACCCTTGAAGTTTCTGAAATTGCGAGGAATATAGCAAGGGCAATGAGGCTGAACGAAGATCTTGCAGAAGCCGTTGCCCTCGGCCATGACCTCGGCCATACTCCATTTGGCCATGGTGGCGAAACAGCACTCCAGGAAATATATTCTTTAAATTTTTCCCATGCGGAGCAGAGTTTAAGGGTGGTTGACGTTTTGGAAAATAAAGGAAAAGGACTAAATCTTACAGAAGAAGTGAAAAACGGTATTCTTAAGCACTCAAAGGGTTTCGGAGATATTATGCCATCGGTTCCCGGGGAGACGGCATCAACCATTGAAGGAAAAATTGTAAGAATTGCCGACATAATTGCCTATCTTAATCATGACCTTGATGATGCCATAAGAAGCGGTGTAATTAAAATCAATGATATCCCGGCAATATGCGTAAAAGAGATAGGCAGAACCCATTCGGAAAGGGCAAGAACAATGATTCAGGAAGTTGTTTATAACAGCGTTGTAAATAAAGGCCGACTGGAGCTGAGCATGGGAGATAAAATATTTTCCGCAATGACTGTATTAAGACAATTTTTATATAAGAATGTTTACAGATCCGCTTCAGTTCACAGTGAATTTATCAAGGCAAAAAAAATATTAACCGAGCTTTACCAGTATTTCCTCACCAACACAAATCAACTACAGAAAGAACTTGAAAAAATGGAAATGGCACCATGGGATCCCTGTAAAAATTCTCTGGAAAGAGCCGTCTGCGATGTTATTGCCAGCATGACAGACAGATATGCCATGGAAGTTTATTCAAGGGTATTTCTGCCCATCCCCAATGTTTAAAAAACCACTCAAAAAACCAGGAGTTAGGTATTAATTTTTCATGCTGTGAATGGGAGCTGGTATCCTGCCGCCATATCTGACAAATCTATCTTTATTTGCCGCATGGGGGACATTCATTATTTTTGCTTCTCCGAGAAGACCTCCGAAATAAATGCTGTCGCCTGCTTTTTTCCCTGGAACGGGTATCAGTCTTGTTGCTGTTGTTTTATTGTTAATCATGCCGATCGCCATCTCATCTGCAATGATTCCAGCCAGTGTTTCCTCTGAAATATCACCCGGTACCGGCACCATATCAAGGCCTACGGAACATACGCATGTCATGGCTTCGAGTTTCTCAATTGAAAGATACCCCTTGTCAGCTGCTTCTGCAATATTCAAATCCTCACTTACGGGAATAAAAGCTCCGCTTAATCCTCCCACATGGGAGCTTGCAAATGCGCCCCCTTTTTTGACAGCATCATTTAACATTGCAAGTGCTGCAGTTGAGCCTGGAACTCCGATACTTGTAAGTCCAAGGGCCTGAAATATTTCTCCTATACTGTCTCCAACCGTTGGGGTGGGGGCAAGGGAAAGATCAACAACACCAAATTTTATATTTAACTGATCTGCCACTTCCCTGCCGATGAGTTCTCCGACCCTTGTAACTTTACAGGCAGTTGTTTTAATAATTTCAGCTATTTTCCCAAGTTCAATATCAGGAGAAGACTCAATTGCCCTTTCAATGGCTTTTTTCACAACGCCCGGACCGCTGACCCCCACATTTATAACTGCATCTGAAACGCCAACGCCGAGATATGCCCCTGCCATGAAAGGCATATCCTGTGGAATATTTGAAAAAACACATAATTTGGCGCATCCTATGCCATCATCGTCTGCTGTAAGATCAGCTGTTTTTTTAATGGCCTTTGCCATATCAAGTACAGCATCCATATTGATCCCGGATCTTGTTGTGGCAAC
>WFQS01000662.1 GCA_015486915.1 Desulfobacteraceae bacterium | reverse complement strand
GAACAGAAATAGCGCAGAATTCCGGCCCATGTACAAGGCGCATTAAAGGTTGCATACTCAACGTATTCGGCCTTTGATGCAACGAAGTAGATGGGCCGGAAGACAAGCAATCTCGTTCAACTTATAAAATTTTCGATCCTTATCTGAACGTGCATGTTGCAGTATTGTGTAATGGAAAGATGCTGTTTACCGGTATCTACTAAATAATGGATAATATCCGATATTCAGTAGCGGTTATACAGCGTAGTTTTAGAATTTTGTTAAACAGGACATCTTTTAAAGGAATTTTCAGATAGAATTCGAGAGAATCATAAGCCGATTTTTCATTCTAACATTAAAAGACAGGTACAATAATCAAAATGAACCATGATGCAGATATTATCATCATCGGAGCCGGCCATAACAGTTTGACCGCTGCGCTGTACCTGCAACAGGCCGGCCACAAAGTGTTAATCATTGAGAAATCCGATGTCCCGGGAGGCGCAGCCAAGACATCAGAGCTGCTTGAATCGGGGTTTAAGCACGATCTCTATGCCACTAATATCGGTCAATTCCTCGGTTCCCGTGTCTATGCCGATTTTAAAGACCAGTTTCACCAAAATGGCTTTAACATAGTTACGGGAAATCAACCATTCGGCAATGTGTTTCCGGACAAAAAATGTATTCGGGTTTACACGGATACCAATAGAACGATCCGGGAGTTTGAACGATTTTCCACCAAGGATGCCCGGGCGTGGAACGACATGATTTCTTATTTCACCAAGGTATCGCCTTACCTGTTTCCCATACTTCAACTGCCCATTCCCTCGTTGAAAATGCTTTTTCATTTTTGGAAAATCTACCGGAGATTGGGATACCGTGAGATGCTTGACATGGTGAGGTTGCTGCTGACTCCCACACGACAGTTTCTGGACGAGCGTTTTGAGAGCCAGGAGGCCAAAGCACTGCTGTCTCCCTGGGCATTCCATCTCGGGCTGAGTCCCGACTGCGCAGGTGGTGCTACATTTTCATTTCTTGAATCCGCTGCAGATCATTTAAACGGCCTTGCCTTGTCTAAAGGCGGTGTTGGCAATCTCATTAAAGCCATGGTGAGTGTTCTTGAAAAAGGAGACACCCGGTTCATATTGGGCCAGCGGGTAAAAGAAATCGTGATCAAAAAGGGGGTTGCCGTTGGTGTTAAAACCGCTGACGGGCGGACCTACAGAGCAAAAAAGGCGATTTTGGCCAATGTAACGCCCCGCCAGTATGTTGAGCTGGTGAATGAAAAGGATCTTCCTGAAAAATTCGTGAGCCGATGCAAAACCTATCAATTCGGCCCTGGTACACTGATGATCCATTTAACTACAAACCAGCCGCTTCAATGGGAGGCGGCTGAAGATCTCACAGACACTGCCTACGTCCACATCGCCCCCTACATGTCCGATATTTCGGATACTTACAGCCAGATTATGAAAAATCAGATCCCCTCTGATCCTCTTCTCGTGGTGTCACAGCAGTCCAGAATTGACCCTGACAGAGCTCCGGAAGGCAAACATGTACTGTGGATCCAGGTGAGGGCGTTTCCACAAATAGTTAAAGGTGATGCAGCCGGTGAAATTAAAACTGGAAACTGGGACAGCATGAAAGAACCGATCTGCAATCGGGTTATTGAAAAAATTGCCAATTATGCGCCCAATATCAGAGAGATTGTCAGAAATGCGGTTGTTCACACGCCCCGGGATCTTGAAAAAGACGACCCCAACCTTGTGGGTGGCGATATGGTGGGAGGAACTCATCATATGCATCAGTTTTTTTTCAATCGTCCGGTGAGCGGCTGGTCCCGGTATAAAACTCCTATTAAACAGCTCTATTTGACGGGACAGTCAACATGGCCCGGATGCGGAATGAACGCCGCATCGGGGAATCTGGCCGCCATGCAGATGCTGAAGGATCTATAGGCCCTGTATTGCGCAGATAACTATAGATAATATTCGACCTTATAACATAAATTTTGTCGACTGTTCCATATTCGCCCATTTGGGACTGCAAAAGCATACTAAGGATCGAAAATTTTATAAGTTGAACGAGATTGCTTGTCTTCCGGCCCATCTACTTCGTTGCATCAAAGGCCGAATACGTTGAGTATGCAACCTTTAATGCGCCTTGTACATGGGCCGGAATTCTGCGCTATTTCTGTTCAACTTATTTCGTCTCCGATCCTAAGTTTCTTTAAGCATAAGAGTTTCAATATTTGTCAGAATCTCTGATTCTTAGAGGCTGTCTGAGAGTCACCAGATCTGCCTCATAGCAGTTATATGAAACTCTTTTAAAGTACCTTAAATTATTAGAGTTGGCTGCGCGCCTTTGGCCCATTTTTTGCTGAGAGGCAGTCTGAGAGAATCCAGATCCGCCTCATGGCGGTTATTAAATTTATTTAGAATCGGATTGTGACAAAAAACGTTTTTTTATTCATACACAGGTTAATGTTGATGAACTAGTGAAAAATCAAATTTTGCTGTTTTTTTCAGCTGTAACATGCTGAAATTATTAATAGCGAATTTGCTGTTTTCAACTTTTTACAAGATCATAAATGTTAATAATTGAATCATAATAATTTTTTGGCATACATTTCAGGAATACCGGCTTTTTTATCTTTGCTGCGGCAGGTCTGTTATTGTAAGGGACATGTCGTGGCTTAATTGTACCGGAAATTGAATCCCATATCAGATATTTTGCCCTTGAATTTTTATCCCATGGCTGACCAACACTTCAGCCATTAATAATATATCTGCTCTCTTTGTCAAGTGATATAGTTTTTTTGTTATTTTATCTTTTGTGATCACACCTTTTTTTTAACTGTTTAATATCATATTTGCTGAATTTATAAAGAGTATTGCAGTTGTGACATCTTATTTCAAGGGGAAAAGGTCCCTTTTCAATGATATCATTTATCTCTTTTTCGGGGAGTGCCGCAAGATAGCCAAGCATTTTTTTTTCCGTACACCTGCAGAAAAATTCAACTCTGTTATTTCCAAGAAAAATAGGTGTAAGTACGTCAAATTTTTTTAGAACAAGCGTATCAGGCGATGTCCGATCGGCAATTGTTTTTCCTATGGATTTAATGTTTTTAACAATTGATTCTGCTTTTTTAACTGTTTTTTCATCCACACCGGGCATAGCCTGGAGAAAAAGTCCTCCTGCTCCTTTAACATCTCCATTGGGATTAAAATAAACGCTTAAACTGAAAGCCGTGGGGATCTGTTCCGATTGAAGAAAATAGTTGGCAAGGTCCTGGGCAAGGGTTCCGTATTCCAGCATAACTTTTCCGGAATAGGGCTGTACCGCTTTTTCAAGGTATTTTGTAACACTTAAGAATCCTGCTCCAAAAATAGCAGGTAGCCCTTTTATTTTCTTTTCCCTGCATTCCTCTGCAAATCCGGGATTTTTTAAAAATCCTCTGACTTCTCCATATACATTGGATTCAACATCAAGTCCTTTTACAGGGCCTGAGCATTGGATATTGATACTGATTCTGTCTTTACCCTTAAGATTTGTCGTTAAAAGAGCCGCTGCAATGTATGCCTGGCCGAGCACAAGGGTTGATGTCATATCAAGATCATGGTTCGCCCGCATCTCTTTTACCATGCGTGTGCAGTTAACAATTGCACCCCTTATCATCCCGTCTCCCATCATGAAGCGGAAAAGCCTGTCCCTTGAAGCAGCCTGAAGCTGTTTTTTCAGATTACCCTTAAATATATTCTTTTTTATCATTTAAACCTCTAATAAACCTCTAAAATTGATTTTCCGGAGTTGTTCTTTACATTTTATTATTTTCGGTGTTTTTTACCCCAAGTATATTTTGTCCATGATGGCCGGTGTAAGATTTATTTTATTTTGTTTTAATTTTTCCTGTCAAGTGTTCGATATTGAATTGCCTCTGCAATATGATTTTTTGTTATCCCGTATGTTTTTTCAAGGTCTGCTATGGTCCTTGCTATCTTTATAACACGGCTGTAAGCCCTTGCTGACAGCCCGAGACCGTCAACAGCTCTTTTCAGGATTGAAGCGGCATCTGAGTCAAGTGCGCAGAATTTTTTCATATGGCGGGATTCCATGCCCGCATTACATACAATTTTTAAATTTTTGAAACGTTTTGTCTGTATTTTTCTTGCTTCTTTAACCCGTTTGCGGATTTCAGATGATGACTCCTGTTTTTTTGTTCCTGCAAGTTCCTTATACGGTACGGCAGGTACTTCAATATGGATATCTATCCTGTCAAGCAATGGGCCCGATATTTTTGATCTGTACCGCTGAATTTCAGAATCGGAACACCTGCATTCATGTATTGAATCTCCGTAATAACCGCAGGGGCATGGATTCATGGCAGCAACCAGCATAAAAGAAGCAGGAAATTTTATGCTGGAACCAACCCTTGATATTGTGACATTTCCGTCTTCCATGGGCTGTCTTAGAACTTCAAGGACGTTTCTTTTAAATTCCGGAAGTTCATCAAGAAAAAGAACACCGTTATGTGCAAGGCTTACCTCTCCGGGTTCAGGATTTCTTCCGCCGCCCACAAGTCCCGGGCCTGATATGGTGTGATGGGGCGATCTGAATGGCCTTGCTGTAACAAGGGGCATTTTTTCCTTTAGCAGACCCGCAACTGAATACACTCCTGTAGTTTCCATGGCCTCATCAAAGGTAAGTTCAGGGAGAATGGAGGGAAGCCTTTTGGCCAGCATACTTTTTCCTGACCCGGGAGGTCCTGTCATGCAGACGTTGTGGCCTCCGGCAGCGGCAATTTCAAGAGCCCTTTTTGCTGAGTTCTGTCCTGCAACCTCGGAAAAATCGAGATTGTCATATGCCCTGGATTGATTTAAAAAATTTGAAAGATCACGCTTATAAGGCTCTATCCTTTTAAATCCTGAAAAAAAATTAACAATGTCTGACAGAGTTTCAATTGGCAAAACGTCAATTCCATTGACAATTGAGGCTTCAATTCTGTTTTTAAATGGTATCACAATACCTTTGAATCTGTTTTTGCGTGCTGCAAGGGCTGCAGGAAGAATTCCATTTACAGGTTTGACTCTTCCGTCAAGGGAAAGTTCGCCGGTAAAAGAGTAATGTAAAAGTGCCTTTGAAGGAATGATTTTCGAGGCTGCAAGTATTCCCATGGCCACGGGCAGGTCAAAACCCGTTCCCTGCTTTTTTATGTCTGCAGGTGCAAGGTTCACCGTAATTCTGTCAAGGGGAAAAGAATACCCTGAATTTTTTATGGCGGTTTTTACCCTGTCACGGCTTTCTCTGACAGCAGTTTCAGGAAGACCCACAATATTAAAAACAGGCAGCCCAAAGGAAATATCCACTTCCACGTCAACAACATAGGCATCTATTCCGGCAACGGCACTGCTTTTAATTTCTGCAAGCAAGCATTTTCTCCTTGTTTGTATAACCGCCATGAGGCGGATCTGAACTGCGTTACTGTGCCTCAAAAAATCAGAGATTTTGACGAACATAAAAAGAGCGTTTGAGACTTTAGCAAAAGCCAAGCTCTTTCATATTAAAAAAATTATAAATTAAGATTATAGACCTTAGCCTTTTTTAATACCTTTTTTCAATACTTTTTTTTACCCACATTTGATAATGCAGCCGGTCAGGTATGTTGCGGTTATGGAGAGGCATTCCAGATCAAGATACTTTTCTGCATTATCATGATAAAGCAAGACAGATTTTGCAGGAAGCATTTCATCTCTGTCATTGAAATTGAGAATAATAGGAATTCTGTAAAGTGCCTGGAAAATAACGCTTAAATCATATGACGGTCTGTCCATAATTTTCCCGCCCAGCTTCAGGCATCCTGCTTTAAGGGCTTCAAGTCGTCCGGAAAATGTGGTTTCAATAATTTTGTTTGTATTTCCGGTAAACATTGAAAATAGCGGGCCGGCATTTGAAAATTCCCTGAATGTGACAAGCCTGTCTGAACTTTCATAAACTTTTTCCGGGCACATTAAAATATATTTGCAAAGAACAACCTTGACGGCAAAGGAAACGTTTTCTCCTTGGGGATCTGTAAAATCAATTCCGTTAAATACAATTTTCCGGTTAAAAAAATCAAAAACAAAGGATTGTTCTCTTTTTTGGATACCAAGAATTTTTTTCTTTTTTGAAAGGTCAATTTTTTTGACTTTGGTTAGATAATTATGAAATGTTTCGTCAAATATTTTGGAGTATCCCATATTTTTTTCACTTGTTTTTTAATGCGTTGAGTTCTGCCAGTAATTCATCAAATTCATCTTCATAATCGAGAAGATCCATCATAACCGGAGGCTTTACAGAATGTGCCGGCAGGCGTGCCTTTGTTTCATTTATAAGGACTTCAAGCTCTGCCATTCTTTTTTTTATATCATCAATTTCTTTTTCTTCCTGCATATCAATAATTTCCTTTTTCCATCTTCCTTCCCTGCACAGATTCAGGTTAACTGGTGATTAAAAACATATACAAAGATCAGTTTGTATGCCAAGGAACACCAGACTGCTTTTTTTTTAAACAGGTATAAAATGCCTTTTCGCCTTATGCCCTATATTCGTCAGCATTTTTGATTATTAGAGGCAGTCCGAAAGTCTTCAGATCCGCCCCATGGCCGTTATAAAGATCATTGTCAAGACTTGCATTTGGTTTGTCAAGGACAAATTTATTTTTAATGATTTTTATTCGCTCCCCGTTGGCAGTTAAATTTTTTGCTTCCATTATTATTTTTCCATTCTTGTATTTATAGCTTTCAATCCTGATCGCCATTGCAGCGACAGGAAGATTTCATCTTTTGACCCTTGTAAACCATGGTCATTTATTGTTTCCATTACGGCCTTAAATATTGTATTGTCTTTTAATATGAATAACAGTCGCCATGGCCGGGATGCTCAGTGTTATGATTTCCTGGGGTATATTTGTTGTTGTCTGGAATTCAAAGGAATTTTTTTTATAAGAAACTCCCGTAAAGTTCCTCTTAATATGCGAGTTTCTATATTTGTTGTGAGGCCGTTTAAGAGTCACCAGATCGGCCTCATGGCCGTTACAAAAAATTTTACAAATAATTTTTTTAAGGAGAATTAATATTAAAGGTTTTATAATTGCAGGAACGGGCAGTGGAAGCGGAAAAACAACCACAACACTTGCTGTCATGGCATTTCTTGCTGAAAAGGGATACAGAATTGCCCCTTTTAAAGTGGGGCCTGATTTCATTGACCCAGGTTACCACAGGGCAGTGACGGGAAGAATCAGCAGAAATCT